>JBFKMJ010000186.1:0-3943 GCA_041629915.1 Gallionella sp. | reverse complement strand
CTGGGCATGGCGGCGCGCGCCGGGATTCCGCTGGAGGACATGGAGTTTTTCCAGTTCCATCCCACCGGTGTATACGGTGCGGGGGTGCTGATTTCCGAAGGGGTGCGCGGCGAGGGCGGTTATCTGGTGAACAAGTACGGCGAACGTTTCATGCCAAAATATGCACCGACCGCAAAAGACCTGGCCAGCCGCGATGTGGTGTCGCGCGCCATCACCGTGGAAATCAACGAAGGACGCGGCTGCGGCCCGCACGGCGATCATATTCTGCTCAAGCTGGACCATCTCGGCGACGATGTGATCCGCAGCCGTCTGCCCGGCATCCGCGAGATCGCGCTGAAATTCGCCCACGTCGATCCGGCCAAAGACCCTATTCCCGTCGTGCCGACCGCGCATTAAATGATGGGCGGAATTCCCGCCAACTATCACGGCCAGGTTATCGCACCCTACAAAACCGGCCCGGAAGAAGTGGTACACGGACTATATGCGGCGGGTGAATGCGCCTGCGTGTCGGTGCATGGTGCGAACCGTCTGGGCTGCAATTCGCTGCTGGATTTGCTGGTGTTCGGGCGCGAAGCGGCCCGGCAGATCATCGAAGACCTGCAAAGCCACCCGCATCCCAAACTCTTGCCTGCCGATTCCGCCGAGCGTTCCCTGGCAAGGCTGGCGCGGCTGGAGTCTCAGACCAAGGGAGAAAGCGTCGCCGAGGTCGGCGATGCGATGCGCAAGACCATGCAGAAGCATTGCGGCGTATTCCGCTTTCCGGAATTGCTGGCCGAGGGCATGGAACAGATCAGGCAGATCGCCGAACGGGTCGCGCATACCGAAATCCGCGACAAGAGCAAAGTGTTCAACACCGCGCGCATCGAGGCATTGGAGCTGGATAATCTGATCGAGGTCGCGCAGGCGACCATGATTGCGGCGGCAGCGCGCACCGAAAGTCGCGGCGCCCATGCGCGCGACGACTTTCCGCAGCGCGATGATGTGAACTGGCTCAAACACAGCCTGTATTTCTGCGACGGGCATCGCCTCGATTACAAGCCGGTGCGCCTCAAACCGCTGACGGTGGAATCATTCCCGCTCAAGGCGCGGGTGTACTAGGGAAGGCTGAACCGATGAAATTCAAAATCTACCGCTACAATCCGGACACCGACACCGCGCCATATATGCAGGACTACGATCTGGACATCGAGACGGGCGACAAGATGTTGCTGGATGCCATCCTGCTGCTGAAGGAACAGGACGACAGCCTGTCGGTGCGCAAATCCTGCCGCGAAGGGGTGTGCGGCTCGGATGCGATGAACATCAACGGGCGCAACGGGCTGGCGTGCGTCACGCCGCTTGCCTCGCTGAAGCAGCCGGTCACATTGCGCCCGCTGCCGGGTCTGCCGGTAATCCGCGACCTGGTCGTGGACATGACGCAATTCTTCAGGCAATACCATTCCATCAAGCCGTACCTGATCAACAACGATCCGCCGCCTGAAACTGAACGCCTGCAATCGCCCGCGCAACGCGCGCACCTGAACGGCCTGTACGAATGTATTCTGTGCGGTTGCTGCTCCACCGCCTGCCCGTCGTTCTGGTGGAATCCGGACAAATTCGTCGGCCCGGCGGGATTGCTGCAGGCCTACCGCTTTCTCGCCGACACGCGCGATCAGGCGACCAGCGAGCGGCTCGATGATCTGGAAGATCCGTATCGCCTGTTCCGTTGCCACACCATCATGAACTGCGTGGATGTATGTCCGAAGGAACTCAATCCGACCGAAGCGATCGGCAATATCAAGGACATGATGGTCAGGCGTATGGTATGAGGAACGAGGATCGAGGAGCGAGGAGCGAGGATCCTCAATCCTCAACCCCCGATCCTGCCTTTCTGCAACGGGTGCGCTGGCGGGCGCGGCGCGGCCTGCTGGAGCTGGACATCGTGCTGGGGCGTTTTATCGATAAGCATTACGCGCAACTGGACGAGGCCGGGCGACAAGCATTCGAGGCGCTGCTGGATATGCCCGACAACCCGCTCTGGGACATGATTGCGGGCAGGCTGGAAGCGACGGCGGACGAACAACAGGCATTGCTGGAAAAGATCAGGTCGGTTTAATTCGCACCTACTCGGGAGAAGATTATGGAAAACAAACGCGTTGCAACACTGACTCTGGATGACGGGCGCAGTGTCGAGTTGCCAATCATGTCAGGGACTTTAGGACCGGATGTGATTGATATTCACAATATCAGCAAACTGGGCATGTTCACTTATGACCCGGCGTTCATGGTCACGGCAAGCTGCTCTTCCAGGATTGCATTTATCGACGGCGATGCCGGCTTGCTCTACTACCGTGGCTATCCCATCGAGCAACTGGCCAAGCAGTCTGATTTTCTGGAAGTGTGCTACCTGCTGCTGAATGGCGAATTGCCGAATACCGCGCAAAAAATCGCCTTCGACGCCAGGGTGAAGGAACACACCATGGTGCACGACCAGATGGCAACCTTCTTCAACGGGTTCCGCCGCGACGCGCATCCGATGGCGGTGATGGTTGGCGTGGTGGGCGCGCTGTCCGCCTTCTATCACGACTCGCTGGACATCAACAATCCGGAACACCGCGAAATTTCCGCGATGCGCCTGCTCGCCAAGGTGCCAACCATTGCGGCGATGGCGCATAAATATCACACCGGGTTTCCGTTCATGTATCCGAAGAACAAACTCAGCTATGTGGAAAATCTGATGCACATGATGTTCGCCATCCCGGCGGAGGATTACGAGCCCAACCCGGTGCTGGTGCGCGCGCTGGAGCGCATCCTGATCCTGCACGCCGATCACGAACAGAATGCATCCACCTCGACGGTGCGGCTGGCCGGTTCAAGCGGGGCGAATCCGTTTGCCTGCATCGCTTCCGGCATCGCCGCATTGTGGGGCCCGGCGCACGGCGGCGCGAATGAGGCGGCGCTGAACATGCTGGAGGGCATCGGCGACATCTCGCGCGTGAAGGAACATGTGCAGGGCGTGAAGGACAAGAAATATCGCCTGATGGGTTTCGGTCATCGCGTCTACAAGAACATGGATCCGCGCGCTGCGGTGATGCGCGAAACCTGCTATGAGGTTTTGCAGGAACTGGGACTGGAAAATGACAAGCTGTTTGAACTGGCGATGGAGCTGGAGCGCGTCGCCCTGAGTGACCCGTATTTCATCGAGCACAAGCTGTACCCGAACGTGGACTTTTATTCCGGCATCGTGCTGCGCGCGCTGGGCATTCCGGTCAACATGTTTACGGTGATTTTTGCGGTGGCGCGCACCATCGGCTGGATTTCCCAGTGGAACGAGATGATGGTCGATCACGATCACAAAATCGGGCGTCCGCGCCAGCTGTATGTCGGCGCAACCCGGCGCGACTACGTGCCGATCAGCAAACGCTGACGTTATGCCTTAAGCCAGTTGTTCCAACAGCTCATCCAGCCGGGTGACCGGCGGCAGGCATTGCGCACCCCGGCACAGCCACGCGGTGGCAACTGGAGCGCGCGGTTTGTCCAGCGGCGGCGGCAAATCTGCTGCGTCGCGCGGCAGCACAATAATCATCAACTCCGGCCGGTACTTTGCCGCGACGGCCGCGCGCCAGGCGGCAGTTTCCTTTTCCTCTCCGCATAACACCAGCAAGGATGGCGGTTGCAGCATCTCGTCCAGTGCGCTGCACAAACTGCTGAACTGACTGGCTGCCTGCTGCATCATCGGGAAGAACAGCTGCACGCAACGTTCCGCCGCCTGCGCATAGCGCGTGTCGCCGCTCAACACGGCAAGGCGCAACAAGCCCTGCGCGGCGATGCCGTTGCCGCTTGGTGTGACGTTGTCCTGCCCGGTCTTGTTGCGCTGAATAAGCACCTCGTGGTCGTGACTGGTGAAAAAGAAGCCGCCGTTCTGCGTATCCTCAAAGCGCGCCAGCAAGGCATCGGCGAGTTG
>JBFKMJ010000185.1:0-3956 GCA_041629915.1 Gallionella sp. | reverse complement strand
TTGGTCAGGATCTCCGGGCCGCCGCAGGTCAGCGTGACGTTGTCGATGAAGTACTGCTCCCCGGGATCGGGAAGCGCGTCCGGGTGCATGCGCAGCCGGGCGTTGTTGACGCCGGTTCCGGTGTTCGTCAGCGTGAACGTCACCGTATGATGCTGGAGCTGCGCCATCGCCGCGTCGGCGGCGAGCAAGAAAGTCAGGGAGAAAGCTGCAAGAACCAGGCGCTTATTCACGTTGACCCCCTAGCCGCGGAAGGCTTGGTCCGAGTTTTCTGTCGGACGAGACGGCCTCGGCCGTTAATACGTAGATTAAGCCCCGGCGGGGCACCCCTTGTCAAGAGCAGAAACGCGACCATTATCGGCGCCATTTCCGCCAGAACATCGAGGAAAAGCGCCTATTTCGGCGGGTTGGCCCAATATCGGCGTACCAGCCCATTTCCGTCAGATCATTTGTGATGCACTTGTTAGATACGAGGAACGGTAAATGAGCAGGGTGCGTCCGGAACCGGAAAACATCTGCGCGCTTGTCGTTGCCTATCACCCTGACGCGGGTCTGCCGGACCGAATAGAACTGGCCGCATCACAGGCGGGCCGTGTGATCGTGGTGGACAACGGGTCAAGCCCGGATGCCGTGCACATGCTGCAACGCGTAGCCGCCGAACTGAAAATTCACCTTATCCTGAACCCGGACAACAGGGGGGTCGCCACCGCCCTGAATCAGGGGATTGAATGGGCGCTGGCACAGGGATACGCCTGGGTGCTGGCGCTGGATCAGGACACGGTAGTGGACCGGGACATGGTGCATGGATTGCAGGAAGTTTACGATCAACTGGCAGAGAAAAACGCCATAGGCATCATCGCGCCAAACTACCGAGGCCAGCATGCGCAAAGCTGGAAGAAGCTGGCATCCGAAAAGAGTCTATGGGTGGAACGGCGGGATGTGATTACCTCCGGCAGCCTGATATCCATGCAGGCATTTCGTGAAACCGGAAAGTTTCGCGATGATTTCTTTATCGATCTGGTCGATACGGAATATTGTCTTCGGCTGTGGTCTCATGGATACAAGATATACATGGCGACCCGGCCGTTGATGATGCACGCGGTGGGCGCGCAAACGCGTCATCGCATGTTCCGGGGCGGTGTGATCGCATCCAATCATTCTGCGCTAAGGCGCTATTATATTGCCCGGAATCGACTGGTGTTGGCGGGCATCTATTTTTGGCGCGAGCCGAAGGTGGTGTTGCGTGAATGCTTGAATATGCTGATCGAACTAGGCGTGATTGTGCTCTATGAATCCAACAGGAAGGATAAATTGCATGCAATATTTACCGGGTTCCTGGATGCGCTGTCGGGTCGCATGGGCAAGCAGACCAGGCTGTCAGGCCATGGTGAATGAATCTCCGTGCCGGAAATCTGCAGGCAGCGATAAATGACTGAAGATTCGTCCCTGAAATTTTCCATCGCACTTTGCACCTGCAACGGCGAACGCTTTCTTGCCGAGCAACTCGACAGCCTCGCCAATCAGAATTATTTGCCTGCAGAACTCGTCATTTGCGATGACGCATCGGATGATGGCACCTGCTCGCTCCTGCAAGGCTTTGCCAGCAGGGCGCCCTTCCCGGTGCGCCTGCATCGTAACCCGCACCGGCTCGGCATCGGGGCCAACTTCGAGCAGGCCATCAGACTCTGCACCGGTAACTTCGTGGCTATTTGTGATCAGGATGATGTATGGCTGCCGAATAAGCTGGAAGTATTTGCCGAAGCACTCGGGAACGGTATGGACTGGGTTTGCTGCGATGCCGAGGTCTGCGATGCAGACCTGCATTCCCTCGGTTACACGATGTGGCAGCGTGTGAACTTCGATCAACAGGAACGGAAAGCCGCCCGTGATGGGCAATTCCTTGACGTGTTGACCAAGCACTTCGTTGTTGCAGGTGCCACGCTTGCTTTCAGGACACAAGTGCGAGACCGGCTTCTGCCCATTCCGACTGAGTGGCATTACGACGCATGGCTCGCGGCGGTTCTTGCTGCCACATCAAGAGGGACCCTGGCTGAAATGCCGCTGCAACGCTACCGCCAGCATGGCGGCAACGCAGTGGGTGCGGCGCGGCGCGGGTTGTGGAGTGAAGTGCAGGCAGCTTTTTCTCTGGAGCGGGGTAGCTATTACCGGGCGGAAATTTCCCGCTGGTCACGGCTGGCAGCGCATCTGGAGGGTATGGCTCCGGAACCCATGCAGGCCAGGCTCGCCGGCAAGCTTGCGCATCTGCGCTGTTGCGCCTCGCTTCCCGCCAACCGGCTGGCCCGTCTTTCCATCGTCATGGCAGAAGCCGTGCGGGGCGGCTATGGCCGCTATGCCCGCAACTGGGGCAGCATCGCTTTTGATCTCCTGGTCAGGTGAGACTGGGCAGGCCGTGTCTGATCAACATCCTGAACTTCCAGGGAGTCCAGCAGAACGGGGCGAGCCACGAACGGAGCGAGGCCTTGCGTTGTGACTGTGAACTTAGCCGCAGAGAGAGCAGTTCCTGTCGCTGATGCCATAACGCCGGAAGGAGCGGAGCGTATATCCTGCGCCAGACGGAACGGTCGCCCTTGACCAAGGCAAGCAGCAGCCCTTCCAGATGGATCAGAACGAGGTGCAACGGCAGCAGCCAGATGAGCAGGGTGGCGGGGTAGCAGATGGCCATGACAAAAGTCTTGTTACGCTCCGACAGGGCACGCCTCCTGAAGGTGGTGGTGAGTCTGTCACCCTGGACCTTGCCGCCGCCGAAACTGGCCCCGACTCGATGGCGATAACCGGAGCTGCCGATTGCGCGCACCGGATATCCTGACAGCCTGGCGCGGCAGCAGAGGTAGAGGTCTTCACCGATGGAGCCGAACCATTCCTGAAACCCGCCGAGTTCCTGCCATAGCGTCATCGGAATCCACAGGCAGGCACCGATGACCATGCCGACTTCGTTGCGGTCCGGATTCCGGTTCGGGACCGGATTCAGAAAAGGGTCGAACAGGCTGCCGATGTCGATCAGTTCGCCGCTGTAAAAATCATATTGGGGAAGGCCGAGGAGAGCGGGACTGTCGAGCCGGGTCGCTTCGGTCAGCAGGGTTTGCAGGGCATCCGGATGAAGTGCCGCGTCGTTGTTAAGCAGCAGCAGATACTTGCCCCGGGCTGCCGCCGCCATGCGGTTGTTGGCAACGCAGAATCCGGCGTTCTCGGGGCTTTCAATCAGTCTTACGTCCGGATAGCGATCACGGATATGGGCTGCCGAACCATCGCTGGATGCGTCGTCATGAACCAGAATTTCCAGCGGAATATGGCCTTCATGTTCCAGCACCGAGCGCAGGCAGTCGTCGATCACTTCCATGCCGTTGTAGTTGGCGATGCACACGGAAATGATGGGGGCCGTGCGCGTCATGCCTGTTGCAGCCATTCCCATGTACGGGCGACGCCGTCCGCCAACCCGGTATCGGGTCGCCAGCCCAGCCGGTCATGCAGGCGGGAATTGTCCAGCACGACCGCGCGCACATCGATTCCCCTTGCCGGGTGATGGGACGTTGCCAGTTCAATGCCCGTGGCCTGTTCGACAACGCGCCGCACCTGGTTGACGCTGTACCCTCTGCCGCTGCCGAGGTTATAGGTGCCGGAATCTCCTGGCAACGCAATGAAGCGCATGCACGCCTCCACAACATCGCCGATGTAGACAAAATCACGCACGCTTTCGCCGTCCCCCCAGATTTCCATTACGGTCCTGGCGTGAGCGTGTTCCAGCATCGTACGGATCAGGCCAAATCCGTCGCGCATGGTCTGGCCCGGTCCGTAGATATTCGAAGGACGCAGGATGGTGACAGCATGGCCGCCGGCGCGAAAGGCCTGAAAGAAAGCCTCCTGTGCTGCCTTGCCGGCACCGTGATTGGATAGTGGCGCGATCGGGGCGTCTTCTGCAACGGGCAGTAGGGCAGGATCAC
>JBFKMJ010000184.1:0-3957 GCA_041629915.1 Gallionella sp. | reverse complement strand
GCAGGGCTGCAATTTGCAGCAGTCCTTCCGCCATGGTACACACAGTCTTATCAGTCAGCGTCAGGCGGTCCACCGAGGCAGCGTCCAGCCCGTTGCTGCGCGCCGCCGCAACATCCCTGGCGTTCCCGGCCTGCAGTTGCGCGGACTGGTTTTGCAGCGCGGCGGCGATTTCGGTTAGCGCGCGATTCCTCGTGGCGGTGTCGGCCTGCGCAATGACACGCGAAGCGTCACGCGCCTGCTGTCCGACAGATTTCATGTATTGTTTGATGTCATCCATGATATTTCCCTTGGGCGAATGAGGCGCATTTTAGCACTTGGGGTAAAATGCGCGCCTTTCCTGAATACAGGCGCAGCAATGTCCGACATACTCAACAGGATCCTCGCAGTCAAAGTGCAGGAAGTGGCAGCCGCCTCCGCCAGCCGGCCGCTCGCAGCCCTGCGCGCCGAGGCGCTGAAGGCACCAGTGACACGGGATTTCACCGGCGCGATCCGCGCCAGAATTGCCGCAGGCCAACCCGCCGTGATCGCGGAAATCAAGAAGGCCAGTCCGAGCAAGGGCGTATTGCGTAGTGACTTCCGCCCCGCCGAAATTGCCGCCAGCTATGCTCAGCATGGCGCGGCGTGTCTGTCGGTGCTGACCGACGCGCAATTCTTCCAGGGCAGCGCGGAGTACCTGAAACAGGCACGTGCCGCCTGTGCATTGCCGGTGCTGCGCAAGGATTTCATCGTGGACGAATACCAGATCCATCAGGCGCGCGCGATGGGCGCGGACGCCATCCTGCTGATTGCCGCCGCGCTGGACGTGAAGCAGATGCAGGCATTCGAAGCACTGGCGCACAGCCTCGGCATGGCGGTGCTGGTGGAGGTGCATGACGGCGCAGAACTGGATGCCGCACTGCAACTGACCACGCCGCTGATCGGCGTGAACAATCGCAACCTGCGCACTTTCGAGGTCAGCCTGCAAACTACGCTGGACCTGCTGCCGCGCATCCCGGCGGAGCGCATCGTGGTCACCGAAAGCGGCATTTTGCAGGCAGCGGATGTCGGGCTGATGCGCTCGCACGATGTGCATGCCTTCCTGGTAGGCGAGGCTTTCATGCGGGCAGACGACCCGGGGGCGGAACTGACACGCGTGTTTGGGTGAGCCCCTTCAGGCCCTGCCTGAAACTGCACGCCAGTTAATCAGCGCTATATAAAGGTCAAACCTGCCCACCGAAATAGGCTGTTCCTGCATATTCACCAGCACCTCATCACACTCGCAGCGATTACCCGGCATCAAAAATACGCGCATGACTTTCCGGTCATTCTGTGCCGACCTTCACCTGTTTTTCTTTTCCTTTTATGGCCTTAGGCCGAAATATCTAGGTACTTCGGCATATACCAATTTTTTCCCGATGCCTGTAGAACCGAGACTGGCCGATTGTCACCGCCCGATTAGTCGGCTTGACATTCAACTTTCCCACATGCTGTCGTGGATAACGAAAAGGTTTCGTTTATGGCAATTCGCTTGGCAATCGCCGAGGATCATGAACTGGTTCGAGCCGGGTTGGTGCAATTCCTGGGTACATCACCCGACATCGAGGTGGCTGCCGAAGCGGCCAACGGTGACCAGCTTCTTGAGCAGTTGCATGCCACGCCTGTCGACCTGGTGTTGCTCGATCTAATCATGCCGGGCAGAAGCGGTTTAAGCATCATTTCCTATATCAAGACCCTTTATCCTGACATGCAGATCATGGTGCTCAGCGCGCATTACGACGTGCCGACGGTGTTGAGCGCCCTGCGCGCCGGTGCGTCCGGCTACATCAGCAAGACCTGTTCACCGCAAGCCCTGCTGGAAGCGGTTCAAGAAATCATGCGGACGGGCAAATACCTTAGCCAGGACATGGCCGATCAGGTGGCGCATGCCGCCTCGACTCAGCCGGACGATGACGAAATGGAAAGTCCCACCAGCGCCATCAGGCTGAACGGCAAAACCATCCGGGACTGGAAGGAAGATTGCGAAGCCTTTCATCAGCTTGCCTTTTACGATGCACTGACGGCCCTGCCCAACCGCCGCCTGCTGAAAGACCGGCTCGGACAGGCCATGGCCGCCAGCAAGCGCAGCGGCCTTTATGGCGCGGTAATGTTTCTTGATCTGGATAACTTCAAACCGCTGAATGATTCCCACGGACATGATGTGGGCGATCTACTGCTGGTGGAGGTGGCGCACCGCATAACCCGTTGTGTCCGGGAAGTGGATACCGTTGCGCGTTTTGGGGGGGACGAGTTCGTGGTGATACTCAGCGGCCTGGACAAGGACAAGGCCGAGTCCATCAAGGAAGCCGGCCGTATTGCGGAAAAAATTCGCGCCAGTCTGGCCGAACCTTATGAGTTGAAGATTCGGCAGGAGGGCAAGACGGAAACGATGGTTGGGCATCGCTGCACATCGAGCATCGGCATCATGATGTTTATCGATTTCGAGGCCAGTGCAGAAGACATTCTGAAATGGGCGGATATGGCGATGTATCGATCCAAGGAGTTGGGGCGGAACCAGATCAGGTTCTGCGAGCTTGTCGCTTGAGGCATCTCGCAAAAGATGGCCGGCAGCCGACAAACAAGCTGCGCTTCCCGTCGCGCTCTTATTCCTGGATCACCTCGAAGTCATGCGTTATCGCGGCCGTTGCGCCCAGCATGATGGAAGCCGAGCAGTATTTTTCCGCCGACAATCTGATGGCTTTTTCAACCACTTCCGGTTTGATGTCCCGGCCCTTCACGACAAAATGCAGGTGGATGCTGGTAAATACTTTTGGATCGGTTTCGGCACGCTCCGCGTCCATTTCCACATGGCAATCGGAAACCGCCTGACGGCTCTTCTTCAGAATGGAAATCACATCGAAGCTGGTGCAACCGCCTGCACCGAGGAGCAGCATTTCCATCGGGCGCGGCCCGAGATTGCGCCCACCGGCTGCCGGCGGACCATCCATCAGGACAGCGTGACCGCTCTCTGTTTCGCCCAGAAAAGAAACCTGCTCTACCCATTTGACGCGCGCTTTCATGTGATGCCTTTCTCTAACTCCGGAACAGGGATTTTAGCTGATACCATGCCAGGCCAATAAGCTCATGCAAGAAAACCCTGCTGTCGTACAAGGCTTCGGCGTGCGGCAGGAAGGCCAGTATATTTGTCTGATAACGTGTGGAAAAAGCGGTCGGCGCCTCAATCACGTCGAACCCGGCCCGGCGAAATACTCCGGCGGCGCGCGGCATGTGCCAGGCGTGCGTCACCAGATAGATTCTGCGGATGCTCTCTTTTTGCAGGAGACGAAAAGAGTGATGCGCATTCTCAAGGGTATTGTCGGATGTTTCTTCCGTCCAGCGCACCGGCACACGAAAATCCTGCTCAAGTGCCGCTTGCATCTGCTGCGCTTCGGAAAGCCGGTTACCCATTGGCCTGCCGCCCGTCACCAGGATAGGCTTGCCGGTTTCGCGCTGAAGCCGGGCACCGTAGCGCAGGCGCTGCAGGGTTTGCGCGTTGACAGTGTCCCGCCCGGCATATTCCGGGGCATGGAAATAGGCCCCTCCGCCGAGGATCACGATTGCATCACCCGGCGGCAGCCGACCCTCCAGCGCGGCGGTGCGTGCCTCGAGCAAATGCAGCGCACCCTCGGCAAAATAGGGTGTGGAAGCGATCCACAGCATACAAAATGCGGCGAGCAGCAGCGGCCTGGCAAATCTGTGAAGACGATAAAGCAGAAAAATACCCAGCGCGAGCACCAGCAAAAAATTGAGCGGCGGCAGCAGGAAGGCGGCAATGAAATTGGCGGCAAACCAGGACATGGAAATATAAACAGAATGGCCAGTAGAGGCGAACCTGCCGTATCTTAACGGTTTTTGTCCGTCTCACGGAAAATACCCGTCTGAAATTAGCGCCAGAACCCGAATGGCATCGTCTACAATCCGGGAGGTTCTTAACTCTTCAGG
>JBFKMJ010000183.1:0-3975 GCA_041629915.1 Gallionella sp. | reverse complement strand
GACCGACGTGTCGTCTCAGTCTGCTAGAATGACCCAGGCTGCAATATTGAAAATCAATCCTGGTTTCCACCGGAACATGACCATCGTTGCTGTATTCAATCAGAAGGGCGGGGTAGGCAAGACGACTACGGCGCTCAATCTTGCTGCGGCGTTGGCGCGTCGTGGGCACCAGCCGGTGGGGATTGATCTTGACCCGCAGGCACAATTCAGCGCCACTGTCGGTGTTGCCGCCCAATCCGGCGATGACAGTATTTTCAGCCTGTTTCAGCGTAACCGCCCCTTATGTGAAATGATCCAGGAGTCAGCCAGCGGAATCGGCATCATCCCGTCGCACATCGAATTATCCAAGGTCGATGCACTGTACGGCAAGGGTTACAATGCAATCAACAAGTTGAACCTGATGTTGCAGACGGAAAAAACGGTGGCAGGGCGCAAGCACTGGATAATCGACTGCTCTCCGTTGGTTGGTGTGCTTTCGTTGAATGCCATATTTGCCAGTGATGGTCTCATTGTTCCCATGTCGGCAGATTATCTATCTCTCAAGGGCGCCGTACAGATTCAGAAAACCCTCAAAGCACTTGAACGGGTGCTGAAACGCCGTGTAAACCGCCGTTATCTGCTTACCCGCTTTGACTCGCGACGGCGCATGGCCAGAGATGTCATGCTGAGGGCTCAAGCGGAGTTCGGTGCGGATGTTTGCCGCACAATTATTGCGGAAAACGTCAGTCTGGCTGAAAGTCCGTCGCTGAACAAAACCATTTTCGAACACGCACCCAGCAGCCGCGGCGCGCGGGATTACGAAGCATTGCTCGACGAATTGATCGCGGACGGATTTATCCGGGACAGCTGAAACTTAGCTATGTTTGACGATCAGCGACAACACGTCCTCTATATCGGCAGATTGTGAGAATTGTTTTTCGGGGTCGATGGTCCTGCATTGCGTGATTTGGCAATGGATATACATCTGGCGCAGTTTGCGTTCCGCATCCGGCAAATCCTTGCCGAAAATCTGGATGCTCTCGACTTTCTGTCCATCCCGTGTGGTCACGGAAAAATCGAATTTTGGCATACCGCCCCCAAAAATATTTCAGGAAGTTTGCAAGTGTGTAACACGAATACCGTAAACAGGTTTACGCCCAGAGCTACTGTGGCCGGGGCAAGCCGTCAATGCGAATTGTAGCCCTGTTCAGCTTAATCGGTGCAGCTTTATCTTTGCTAGAATGCTGCGACCCTGAATTGCCTGGAGCCCCACCATGACATATGTTGTTTCGGAAAACTGCATCAAATGCAAATACACCGATTGCGTGGAAGTTTGTCCGGTGGATTGTTTTCGCGAAGGGCCGAATTTCCTGGTGATCGACCCGGATGAATGCATTGACTGCATGTTGTGCGTGCCGGAATGTCCGGCGGATGCGATTTTTGCCGAGGATGACCTGCCGGATGATCAGCGTCACTTTACCGCGCTGAATGCCGAGCTGGCAAAACAGTGGAAACCCATTGTCGAGAAGAAGGCCGCACCTGCCGATGCTGACAAATGGCGCGGTGTGAAGGGCAAGCTGCGTTTTCTAGAACGTTGAATCCCGCCCTTCTTGACAGCGTAGCCAGACATATCCTGTCCTGCCATGCGCAGGACCTGCCGGATCTGCGCCGGTTGACCGTGCTGCTGCCCAATTATCATGTTGCCCAACCCTTGGCGCAGGCGTTAAGTGCGGCGGCTAAACGCCCCGCGTTGCTGCTGCCCCAGATGGTGACGCTCAACGACTGGGCGCAATTCGTTCCGCTCGATGCCCCGATTGTCACCGACAGCCAGCGCAGCGCCCTGCTGTACCAGCACCTGCGCAAACAGAAATGGTTCGAACAGGCCGATTTGTGGAGCATGACGCAGGAGCTGCTCGCACTGTTCGATGAGCTCACGCATGCGATCGATACCCTGCCGCGCGATGCGGAAGCATTTGCTGCTGCCGTGCAGCAGGCGTATCAGGCGCGGCAGAACGCGACGCTGCAACTGGAGGCGCGCCTGGTGTTCGAACTGTGGCACGCGATGCAAAACGGCGCCGAACTGGATGCTGCACGTGCCGGCCAGCAGCGTCTGGCAAAGCTGGCGGCAGCGGCGCATCGACCCTTGTTCGTGTTGCGCACGTCGGACTGGAGCGTGGTGGAGCAACGCTTCCTCGACGACTATGCCGAGCGCGCCGCGGTGAAGGTGTTCGACCTGCGCGAGATGGAAACGCAGGGCGGCGCGCCGCTATTCTTCGCCGCGACCAGCCTGGAGCAGGAGGCGAGGGCCGCCGCGATGCAGGTGCGGCGCTGGTTGCAGACCGGCAAACGCGATATCGCCATCGTCGCCCAGGACCGCGTCGCGGCGCGCCGTATGCGGGCCCTGCTCGAGCGCGCGCAAGTGCTGGTGGCGGACGAAACCGGCTGGACCTTTGCCACGCTGTCGGTGAGCACGGTGCTGGATCGCTGGCTTGTGGCATTGCAGGGCGATTTCTATCATCACGATCTGCTCGACCTGCTCAAGTCGCCGTTCATTTTTGCCGACATGGCCGCCGCCGAACGGAAGTCGGCGGTGTATCAACTGGAACAACTGTTGCGCAAGCGGGGTGTGGTTTCAGGACTGGAGCAATTCATCGCCCTCGCCGAACACGAAACCGAACTGCATCAGCCATTGGCGCGTGTGCGTCAGGCCGCTGCCTTGCTGGAGCAGGGTCGGAATAAAACACTGGCCGAATGGCTGGACGCGTTGCACGAAAGTCTGCAGGTATTGGGCATCGATGCCGGCCTGCAAAAAGACGATGCCGGCGTGCAGTTGCTCCACGCACTAAAGACATGGCAACAGGAACTGGCCGGCGACAGTGGGCGCTATGTCTTCAGGGAATGGCGGCGCTGGCTGGCACAGCAACTGGATACGCTGACTTACCGCGACAGCGGCATCGACAGCCCGGTGCGCTTCACGCATCTCGCGGCGACGCGCTGGCGCGCCTTCGATGCGGTGTTGCTGCTGGGTTGCGACGCCGACCACCTGCCCGGCGCCGCAGATGGCGGGCGCTGGTTCAACGACGCCGTGCGCGGCAGCCTGAACCTGACCACGCGCAGCACCCATGCCGTGCGGCAACGCGACGATCTGCTGGCACTGCTGGCCATGAACGACACCGTGCTGGTCACCTGGCAGAAAGAGCAGAACGGGGAGGCGCGCTTGCTGAGCCCGTTCCTGCAGATGCTGCGCGACGAAAATGTGCGAACGCATGGTGACGATCTGAGCGAGTGCGAGTTGCATCAATACCTTGTTGTTGAAGAAGCACACACAGTCGCACTGCCGCAAGCCACACAACCCGCTCCTGGCGTGAACAAAGAGGTTCTTCCCGCAAGCGTCTCCATCAGCGCCTACAACTCGCTGGTCGCCTGTCCCTACCAGTTTTACGCGCGGCATATCCTGCGCCTGAACGAGCTGGACGAGGTGCCGGAGGCCATCGAGAAACGCGATTACGGCGAGCGCGTGCATGACATCCTGCGCCGTTTTCATGAACGCTATTCGCAAGTGAGCGGGCATTCCGCGGCAGAGCTGGATGACGCATTGCGGCAGATCAGCGAAGAGGTATTCGCTGATCTGCTGGCGCATGATTTTGCCGCCCGTGCGTGGCTGGCGCGCTGGTACAAGTCTTTGCCCGCCTACCTCGAATGGCAGGCTGCAAGCGAGGCCGAAGGCTGGCACCACGCAGAAGCGGAAACGAAATTTGACTGGCCACTGGAGGGCGTGAACCTGCGCGGACGCATCGACCGGCTGGATGTGAAATCCGATGAAAAGCGGGTGTTGGATTACAAGACACAGAGCGATCAGGCGCTGCGCAACAAGCTGCGTGAGCCGGGCGAAGACGTGCAGCTCGCGTGCTATGCCTATGCGCACGAGGCGGCGGATGCCGCCTTCGTCAGCATCGATAACGGGAAAGTGAAACTGGTCGGGCCCGGGCACGATGT
>JBFKMJ010000182.1:0-3988 GCA_041629915.1 Gallionella sp. | reverse complement strand
GGCGTAATGTCGCCCAAGAGCATGCTTGGACGGTTGCTATTTTATTACCTTAACGCCTGCGATGCAAAATTCAGCGCCTTGTCAGTGATGGACAGGCAGGCGCTGGCTCAACGGATGGCGGGAGATAGAACGCGGTTTTCTGATGGTTTTCGGGCTCAGGAGTTTGTCCGGGTGTGCAGCCGAACAGCGCCTCAGAGCAGAGAGGAAAAGAGTGTCGCGATGCCGAGGAAGGAAAAGAACCCGACGACATCGGTGACGGTGGTGAGGATGATCGAGGAGGACTGTGCCGGATCCTGGCCGAAGCGCTGCAGCATGATCGGAACCAGCGCACCGGCAAAGCCTGCCGCGACCATCGAGATCACCATTGCGGCCGCGATCACCATCACCAGCCCGAGTGATCTGCTCCAGACGTACACACCGACAGCGGTCGTGGCAGCGATCGCGAATCCGTTCATCAGGCCGACATTGACTTCCTTGAACACCACCCTGGGCCAATGGCGCAGACTGATTTCGCGCAGCACCAGTCCGCGCATCGTCACCGCCAGCGCCTGCGCGCCGGCGTTCCCCGACTGGCCGGCGACCACCGGCAGCAGCACCGCCAGTGCGGTGAACTGGGCGATGGTGTTTTCAAACATTCCGACAACAGCAGCGGCGAGAAAGGCGGTCAGGAGGTTGATCTGCAGCCACGGCAGGCGCCTGGCCACGGCGAAGCTGGCAGAGGAAAGTGCACGCTCGTCACGGCTCGCGCCGACCATGGTCAGGATGTCCAGCGTGGTTTCCTGCTGCATGGCGGAGGCAAGCTTGGCCTGGTGGATGACGCCGACCAGGCGCCCGTCGAAATCGATCACCGGCAGGTCGGTCACCGCGTCCTGCTGCATTTTTTCCACCACGTCTTCGCGGGAAGCGGTGTCCTGAACCGCGTCCGCGATCTTGCGCGCGATACGCGCGAGTGTCTCTTCCGGGTCGGCGAGCGCCAGGTCCTGGATATCGACGCGCCCGTCGAGACGGCCGTCGTCATCCACCAGATACAGTTCGCGCAAGCCGCGCCGCTTCGTCTGGCGCAGGCGCGTCAGCGCTTCCTGCGCGCTCAGTCCGCCGTGAAAAGCGAGCACGCGCGGATCCATCAACTGGCCGGCGGAGTCGGACCGATACTGCATCAACGCGCGTATTTCGGCGGCGACCTGCGGGTTGAGCAGTTGCTTGTAACGCTCACGCTCATCTTCCTCCAAGCGATTGAGCAGTGCCGCGCTGCGCGCCGGCTCCAGCTCGGCCAACAGCTCTGCGGCGCGCTGCTCCGGCAATTCGGTGAAAATTGCCTGTTCCACGTCGGTGGCGAGGCTGTGCCACACCGGGACCACTGCGTACACCGGCTGGACTGCAAGCATTGCACTCACTTCGCGCGCCGGCATCGCCTCGATGCGCCGTGCGGCCTCGCGCGGATAATCGAGCAGGAAGCGCAGGTTGAGCGCGGCGAATGCTGCTTCAGTGTCCGCGCTCATGATTTTTCTTCGCGGTGTTCCGCCGGGAGCAGGCCGACAATTCCCTGAATCAGCGCGGAGACGCCGAACCAGTAGGCGCTGGCAATGCCGACCAGCGTGTCTTCCGTACTGTGCACTGCCGGCTTGACCTGCTCCATCGAAAGCGCCCGTTGCAGGGCAGCATGCGTGAGCGCACCGACCAGCCTGTCGCCACGCTCGACGACAGGCAGGGTGGATGCTGCTCGCCATCCCGGATGCTCACGCAACCCGGTGAGCAGTGCCTGCGCCGGCAGCCGGTGCGGACTCTGTCGCAGCAGCCGCGTGAGCGGAGTCGCGGCACCTGCACGCAGCAGATCGGCGAGTTCGACATAGCCGAGCAGGCGCTGGTTACGATCGATGACATAGGGATCAGCGACGAGCTCATTATCGGCGTGGCGCACGCGCTCAAGAGACTCGCCGGCAGTCATGTCGGCAGGCAGTGCCAGGGTGCGCGGATCCATCCATCCGCCGACGGTGCCTTCCGGATAGCCAAGCAACAGCTCGTAAGTGATGGTGAGCGCAGTGGGTAATTGCGCCAGCAACCTTGCCCGGTGCTCGGTGCTGAAGTAGCGCAGCAGCGCAACCCCGGCCTGCGCACCCGCGCCGCGCAGCAAGCCGGCCGTTTCGGCATCATCAAGCCGCTCCAGACAACGCGCACCCGCCAGGGGGAGCATCTGGCGCAGCACGGGCGAGGCGAGACGCACCGGCACCGACTGCAGCAGCGCTGCGGCCGAGGCGGGAGCGAGGCGCTCGAGCACGTGCGCCGCATCTGCCGGATGCGCTTCCAGAAAAGCGTAGGTGAGCGCTTCGCTGCTAGCCATCGTGCGCCCCGCTCACCACCAGAACGATCGCCTGTTCGTTGAATACTTTCGCCGGCAGGCTCGCACGGCCCTCGGCTGTTTCGAGTACCACCGCAGTGTCCGTCAGTTCCAGAATCCGGCCTTCGTAGCCGGCGACGCGAACCAGCTGGCCGACGCTGTAGCGCTGACGCAGGTAATGCGCGCCGATCAGATTGGCGACGTACTCGCGGGAACCAAGGCTGAGCGCCAGCGCCACCGCGCCCACCAGCGAAATGCCGGCTGCCGCAACGATGACGACAAGAAAGGTTACCTTGATGCCGATCTGCTCGGCGCCGACGAGAATGGCGATAACGAGGATCACCGCCTGCACCAGGCGCCCGATCAGCGCGCGCTGGCGCTCACCGGTGCTGACGGCGGCCGCTTCCACCACCTCACGTGCAAGCCGGCTGACCAGAAATCCGGCGACGATGATGAGCACACCGGCAAACACCGTCGGCAGGTAATCGACAACGCGTGCCAGCCATGCGGCGAAGGTATGCAGCCCCAGCACCTGCGTCGCGGCAGTCAGGAAGAACAGCAGTACCACCCAGAAGACGACACTGCCGAGTATCTTCGCCGACGCACCGGGCAGGTGCGTTAGCGTTGTACCGCGGCTGGCGGAAATGCGTGTCAGCGCGCGTTCGCCGAGCAGCGTCAGGCGCAATGCGGTCGTTCGCAGCAGATGCGCCACAATCCATCCGGCGAGCAGCAGCAGGAAAGCGCCGAGCACGTTCGGCAGGTCAAGCGCGAGGCGCTCCACAGTCTGGTTGAAAACGCCGGCGAGTGCGTCACGCCATTGCGAGAAAATTTCCATTCACCACCCCCGTGATACGCATCAGCCGGATATTGATCACTCATGTCCCCGAAAGCGGATCAAGGCAAAAATATCCGGGCGCTTGTCATTATCTGTTTCGATGTTCTTCGGTTCCAGCGTCGCCAGTATGTCTTCTGGAACGGGCGAAGTCCAGTCCGCGCACGGCAGGCAAGGGTGTCAGGCTCGGGTTATTTTTGATACCATGAACCGCGCTCCGTTGCCGCGCTCATTTTGTCAATCCGGGCCAGGCTTGTTTTTGCATGCATCAAATGTGACATTGGCATAACTTATTGCGGGAGGCTTACCCATGAGAAGCAGAATCGTGGTTACTGTTGTTGTCATTATGGTCGCGGGTATTGCGGCTTATATGTATTGGCAGCAGCAACAGCAGCAACAGCCACAGCAGCAACAGCCCGAGCCGGTTCAGGTGCAGGCCATTTCGCCTGCCCCAACACCGCCCGAGCCGGTGGTTCAGCAGGTCATCGAGACCATTCCTGCGCAGCCCCCGCTCCCGGATCTGTTTGAGAGCGACGGGCTCATGATGGATGCCATTGCGGGCCTGGTTGGCAATCAGTCGTTGATGAAACTCTTTTATGCCGAGCGGATCATCCGTAAAGTTGTTGCCACCATCGACAACCTGCCCCGCGAGCGCGTGCCGCTCAGGGTAATGCCGGTCAGCCCGGCACCCGGTTCGTTCATCACGGAAGGCCCCGAGGACGGCAAAGCCATCAGCCCGAAGAATGCCTTGCGTTATGCGGTTTATGTGGAAGTTGCCGAGGCGATCGATGCGCAAAAGCTGGTTGAAGTCTATATTCGGT
>JBFKMJ010000181.1:0-4008 GCA_041629915.1 Gallionella sp. | reverse complement strand
CGCTCCACGCTGCTCAGAAATTGTGATAGTTCGGCGGGGCTGGACAGGTTGCTCACTCCATTAATGCAAGGCCGGATAGTAGCAAAATACTACCGGGAATTGCATCGGCACGAATACCTCCTCGGATTGGATATACAAATTTTTTCATCAAACTTGACAAAGTTCCTCAACAATGATACATATGCAATCCGCTGTGGCGCAAACGCTTCTGAATTGTGTGGCATGGTGCAACCGCGTGATATTAAACGATTATGTTTTTTTGTTTGTTCATGCGGCAGGGAGTAGAAGTGGAGAGTAGTGAATACAACCTCAACATTCTTGGAGAAATAATTATGAACAAGGGCTATAAAAAAACGCTGGCAGTATTGGCAAGTTTGGCCGTTTTACCGCTGGCTATTGGCAGTGCCTATGGTGAGCATGTCAGAGCTCCGTCGATGACGGCAGAGGAGATGGCGCAGGGAAGCAAGATCTTTTTCGAGCGTTGCGCGGGCTGTCATGGCGTGCTGCGCAAGGGGGCAACCGGTAAGCCGTTGACGCCAGATCTCACCATCGCCAAGGGCACGGATTACCTGAAGGCATTTATCGGTTATGGTTCGCCAGGCGGCATGCCAGGCTTCCAGTCCGGTGGAGAATTGACTGAAAAAGAAGTCGATCTGATGGCACGTTACGTGCAACAGACACCCGTGGCGCCACCTGAAATGAGTCTGGCCGACATCGAAGCCACCTGGAAGGTGATTGTGGCGGTGAAAGACCGTCCAAAGAAGAAGATGAACAACATCAACCTGGACAACATTTTCTCCACCACGTTGCGCGATGACGGCAAGGTGGCGCTGATCGACGGCGATACCAAGAAGATCATCACCACGCTCGACACCGGCTACGCAGTGCACATCTCGCGCTACTCCGCATCCGGCCGCTACCTGTATGTGACCGGCCGCGACGCCAAACTCAGCCTGATCGACCTGTGGGCGAAGGTGCCCAATGTCGTCGCCGAAGTGAAAACTGGCGCCGAAGCGCGCTCGATCGAAACCTCGAAGTTCAAGGGCTATGAAGACAAGTACGCGATCTCAGGCACTTACTGGCCGCCACAATACGTGATCCACGAAGGCGACACGCTGAAGCCGCTAAAAGTTGTTGCGACCAGCGGCATCGCTTCCGAGACCAACGAGTTTGTTCGCGAAGCCCGTGTTGCGGCCATCGTGTCTTCCCACTACAAGCCCGAGTTCATGGTCAACGTGAAGGAAACCGGCAAGGTGCTGATGGTCGATTATTCCGACCTGAACAACCTGAAGACCACCACGATCGACACGCCGCGCTTTCTGCATGACGGCGGCCTGACTTCGGACCACCGCTACTTCATGGATGCGGCCAACGCATCTAACAAGATCGCGGTCATCGATCTCAAGACCAGCAAGCTGGCTGCCGTGGTTGAAGTGGGCAAGGTTCCGCATCCGGGCCGTGGTGCAAACTTCATCGATCCGAAGTTTGGGCCGGTCTGGGCAACCAGCCACCTGGGTGACGACACCATTGCCGTGATCGGCACTGACCCGGCCAAGCACAAGGAGCATGCCTGGAAAGTGGTGAGAAGCGTCAAGGGGCATGGTGCCGGTTCGCTGTTCATCAAGACTCATCCGAAGTCCAAGAACCTGTGGGTCGATGCTCCGCTCAATCCGGACACTTCGGTCTATCAGTCGATTGGCGTGCTTGACATCAACAACCTTGAGGGTGGCGTGACCGTGTTGCCGATCGGTGAATGGGCAGGCGTTGGTGAAGGTTCCAAGCGTGTTGTTCAGCCTGAATACAACAAGGCTGGCGACGAAGTCTGGTTCTCGGTATGGAGCGGCTCGAAGGACAAGTCTGCCATCGTGATCGTTGACGACAAAACCCGCAAGCTGAAGCATGTCATCAAGGATCCGAGGCTGATCACCCCTACCGGGCACTTCAATCTATACAATACGATGAACGATATTTACTAAATGCTTTTCAGTAAATTCAAACTCCGCCGCTCCGGTGATTCATGCCGGAGTGACGGTTTGCAAAGAATCATGATAGAGGATGTATAGTTCAAGGGCGGGTTTACCTCGCCCTTTTTGTTGGTTTGTCCGGCAGAGAGTCAGTTCAGGGCTTCACAGAAGAATAGGGGGAAGTAATGAGAGTTCAGTCAAATAATAAACGGTTGCTGTTGGCATTAGGCTGCATTTTCGGTCTGGTTGATGCGGTATGCGCGGCACAGGGTGATGAACCGGTGGAACTGGGTGAAGTGGTGGTGACGGCAACCCGGACCAGCGCTACGCTTTCCGATGCTCCTGCTGCAGTAACGGTGGTCAATGCAAAAAGTATCGAAACAAAGAACGCCTCGCGACTCGGCGACGTGCTGGATCAGGTCCCCGGTCTCTATTTGCGCGGCGGTGCGCTCGGCCAGTCACAGGGCACCATCGGGACGAGCGGCATGTCGCTGCGCGGAATAGATCAGACCAAAACGCTTATTTTGCTCGATGGCCAGCCCATTCAGGATGCCAGTTCCGGAAAGGTGAATTGGCGTATTCCATTCGTCGAGGATATCGCCCGCGTCGAGGTCGTGCCCGGCGCATTCTCGTCGCTGTACGGCAGCAATGCGATTGGCGGTGTGGTCAATATCATCACCAAACAACCGGACGAACGTGAATTTACCGTCAAGCTCAAAAAGGGCTGGAGCGATGCCAGTGGCGAGGATGCCAGCGTTTATTATCGCGACAGGATGGATAACGGCCTGGGGCTGGTTGCCGGGCTTGGCCATCAGAATCGCGACAGCTATGTGAACGATTTTGTCGTCAGGACGCCGGTGGCCGGAGTGGCCGGTACGCCTGTTTCAGGCGCGCAGGCCATTACCACCAGGGAAGGTGTCCCTGCCTATTTGGTGGGAGATCTGGGCACTACACCGTGGAATGCGACCAATGCAGCTGCCAAACTGTTCTATGACCTGAACGCGCGCGACAAGATCTATGCCGGTGTCAACTATCAGGAAACCAGGCAGGACCGCACGCAATTCAATACTTATCTGAGAAATACAGCTACCGGTGCACCCGTTTCAAGCGGGACGCTCGGTATCAACGGACAGCGCGTCACGCTGTCGAATTACAACTTCACTCTCTTTTCGTTCCTGCCGCTGCATGAAGCCACGGCACGGTATTTTGCCGGTTATGACGGCACCATCGGCAATGACTATCTGTTGAAAGCCGACATCGCGAAAATCGAGCGTAAATACAGTTTTACGATGGTAAGTCCTCCTCCCGCGGCCACAACCTGGGATAGCGGCACGGGTACGCTGTCGGACACGCCGAATGACGGCATTGACGGTACGGTTCAGTTGAGCTTTCCGGTGGGCGAGAGACATTTTCTGGTAACCGGGCTGGCACTGCACAAGGATTCGGTGAATCAGCAAATTTATGCGCTATCCAACTGGCGCGACCCGGGTTCCAAGACCGCCGTGAACAGCGGCTACAATGGCTATTCGACCACGACTTCCGTTTTTGCGCAGGACGAGATCAGCGCAACGGATACGCTCAAGGTCTATCTGGGTGGGCGCTGGGATGACTGGGAAACCAAAGGGGATAATTTCAGCAATGTCGCGCCAATAGGTACGACACTTTACCCGGCGCGTAGTGTCTCCGCCTTCAGTTCCAAGGCATCTGCCGTGTACAAGCCGACGGAAACGATAGTCATGCGCGCTTCTTACGGAAAATCCTTCCGTGCACCGACCAATCAGGATCTCTACGTGACAACGACCAGCCGGGGACGGACAACAGCGGGTGATCCCGATCTTCAGCCTGAGCGCGGCACGACATGGGAAATCGGCGGTGAATTCCGTTTCACGGAAAATGCCAGAATTACCGCTACTTATTACGACACACAGCTAAGCAATTTGATTTATCTGATGCAGGTCAGCGCGACCAATTCGTTGCGCATTAACGCCGGCAAGGCCAAGGTGCAGGGGATCGAGCTTGGTTTCGCGACAAGGTTGGCTAAATG
>JBFKMJ010000180.1:0-4022 GCA_041629915.1 Gallionella sp. | reverse complement strand
GCGGCATGGCACGACGAACGCATTCCGGCACGGGGATGGCGCGAGACGGCATGGCTGTTACTCCTGCCGCCGCTCGTTACCGCCGGTGCCGTGCTCGCCGCCGGTCTGTTTGCCGACGCGTCCTGGAGCCCGCTCGCCTGGGCGCAGATGATCGCGCAACGGGAATATCTGGGCACCCTGCCATCGGGGGTCCGGCCATAATGAGAACGGACTATCGCCTGCACTGCGCCGCCCGACCCGTCGATAAGTACCTCGACAGTCTATCGGCGAAAGTCGATAATCGGACGCGTAAAACATAAAAAGCGGCAGAGGATATATCTTGAGAGAAATTTTCCACGGACGGGGAAATTGAACGACTGGGTAACCATCGGCGGGTTAATGGGCGGCATCGGCCTGTTCCTGCTCGGCATGGGACTGATGACCGACGGCCTCAAGCTGGCTGCCGGCTCGGCACTTGAGCGCATCCTCGCCTACTCCACCCGGACCCGCCTGCGCGGGCTCGCGTCCGGCGCGCTGGTCACGGCAGTGGTGCAATCCTCCAGCGCGGTGACGGTGGCGATCATCGGCTTTGTCAATGCCGGTCTGCTCACGCTCGGGCAATCGCTGTGGGTGCTGTTCGGCGCCAATGTCGGCACCACCATGACCGGCTGGCTGGTCGCGCTGGTCGGGCTCAAATTCAAGATCGAGGCGCTCGCGCTGCCGCTGATCGGCGTCGGCATGGCCCTGCGCATGATAGGCGGCAACAGCAAGCGCGGCGCGCTGGGCATGGCGCTCGCCGGTTTCGGCGTGCTGTTTCTCGGCATCGACATGCTCAAGGAATCCTTCGCCGGTATGTCCGCCGATTTCAAGCTGCCGGAGGGCGAAGGCGCGCGCGACATCCTGCTGCAGGTGCTGATCGGCGTGCTGCTCACCGTGCTGATGCAGTCTTCCAGCGCATCTTTGGCCGTCGCGCTGACGGCTGCACAGGGCGGCCTGCTTTCGGCGCAGGGCGCGGCCGCCGTGGTCATCGGCGCCAACATCGGCACCACGGTCACCGCACTGATCGCCGCCCTCGGCGCGACACCCAATGCGAAGCGCGCCGCGTCCGCGCATGTGCTGTTCAACCTGCTGACCGGCACGGTCGCGCTGCTGCTGCTGCCCTGGCTGCTCACCTTTCTCGGCGTGCTGCGCGAGTTCCTCGAGATGGATTCGGCGCCGGCTGCCACGCTGGCCATGTTCCACACCGTGTTCAATATTCTCGGCGTGCTGCTGATGTGGCCATTGGTCGATCACCTCAGCCGCTTTCTGGAGCAGCGTTTCCGCACGGCCGAAGAAGACGAGGCGCGCCCGCATTATCTGGATGCCAACGTGGCCGAAGTGCCTTATCTGGCGCTCAATGCGCTGAAGCGGGAAGTGCGGCGCACCGGAAGAATCGCGCTGCGCATGTTGCGCGAGGCTTTGAGCGGCACCGCCGCAGACAAGCTGGCGCGCGACCAGCTGATTGTCGCGGGCCTGAACCGCGCCATTGCCGATTTCATCGCGCGCCTCAATCGCGCCGGCATGTCCCGCGACAGCGCGCAACGCCTGCCGAGCATCCTGCGCATTGCCCGCTATTACGAAACGCTGGCGGAGCTGGCGCTGGAAACGGCGGCGGCGACACGGGAAACGACCGTCCCCACGCTGGACGAACCCGAGGACTTTGCCGCTGCCATGGAAACCCTGCTCGAGCGTGTCGATCCGGAAATGAAACTGAATGACACCAGCCTTGTCGAAGCCGGCCTGCAGGACCTGGAAAGCAGCTACCAGTCGCTGAAATCCTGGCTGCTGGAGGAAGGGGCGCAGGGACGCATGCCGGTGGCCGAAATGGACGCCAGACTGCGCGCCGCCAGCGCCACCCGCCGCGCGATGCAGCAGGCAGCCAAGGCGGCACGGCTGCTTAACGATGAAAAATTGGTAGACGACATGGAACAGCCGTCTGCCCCTGATGAGAAGTTGCACCCCTGAAAAGCACCTGAACCACCCTGCCGTATTTAAATACCCGAGAACATCATGAAGATTGTTTCACCTATTCTGACGGCATGCGCCGCCCTGTTTTTTTCCTGCGCCGCACTGGCCGCACCCGGCTGGATCATTGCCACACCCGGCGAGACCGTGCAGGCCGGCGCAACGCTGCAACTGGAAACCGTGCGCCCGGACGCGTCCACGCCCTGGCCCGCCTTTCTGCGCCTGAAGCTCATCACCGACCAGCAAAGCGAAATCATCATTTTCTATCCTGATGCCACCGCCGCTGCGGGCGGTTTTCGCCGCGTCTATGCCGCCGCGTTGCCGCCGTCGCTGAGCGGGCAACTCAAGATCGAGCTGGCCGATGTCGCCTCCAACCGCCTGATGCTGCTGGCGAGCGCCCCCGCCGCAAAGCCGGCCAGCCTGCCCCCGGAAACCGTCGGCAGAATCGATCCGATTCCCGAAGACGAGCCGGCGCTGTCCGCCCACGAACCGGTCTATTTTGTGGTCGGTACGCGCAACGGATTGAATGCCCGCTACCAGCTCAGCTTCAAGTACCGCATCTTCGACAGGGAATCCACGCCGGCGCAATGGTGGTCACCGCTCGGCCAGTTGCATTTCGGCTACACGCAGACCGCCGTCTGGGATCTGGACGTGAATTCCAAGCCATTCCACGACACCAGCTACCGCCCCACCCTGTTCTGGCAGCAGCGCCTCGCCGGCAGCGGCAACCTGCCGCGCTACCTGCGCGCCGGCTTTGAACACGAATCCAACGGCCGGGAAGGCGCCAATTCGCGCAGCATCAACCTCGCCTATGTCCAGCCGGCCTGGCGCGCCGACTTCGACGACGGCAACTCGTTGATCTTCGCGCCGCGCTTCTACACCTATCTGGACAAGGCCGAAAACCCGGACATCACGAATTACCGCGGCTACGCGGACTGGCTGTTGCGCTATGGCGACGAGAATGAATGGGTGGTGTCCGGCCGCGCCCGCGTCAGCAGCCTCGGCCACAGCAGCACCCAGCTCGATCTGTCCATCCCGTTCCGCAAACCGCTGTTTGCGCGCACCGGCGGCTTCATCCATTTCCAGTATTTCAACGGTTACGGCGAGACCCTGCTCGACTACAACCAGCGCCATCCGGCACAGTTGCGCGTCGGCTTTTCCATCGTGCGCTGACAGACCACAACAGCCCGGCTAGGCCTTACGGCCTATATGAAATCCATACCTCACCCAAAAGCGCATACGCTCGCGTAGCCAGCAACTCACAATTTCAGCCCTTCCCTATGTTTCCATTCTGTTTTGTATTCGGCACAGGCGAAAAACTGGAGTATGATGCTCACCATTGCGTATCGCGCCTGGATATTTTGCCTATATATTCCGGCCTATATACATTTCACGGCGCATCAGGTATTTTGCCGGGCAAATAAACAGTTGATCCCCCGACTCTCACCCACCCGGAAAAAAGGTTTTTTGGCATGATGGGCGACCAAGGCAAGATGCAACACTCATGAGAATTCTTTTTCACCCCGCCATCGCCCTGATGAACCGTCTGGGCTACACCAAAAAGTTCGCGCTGCTGGGGCTGCTGTTCCTGATTGCGATCACGGTATTGACCTACAGCCTGTTTAACAGTCTCAGTTCCATCATCCAGAATTCACAGCGCCAGCTCGAATCCGTCGCACTGATCGAACCGATATCCCGCGCCGTGCGTAATATCCAGTTGCACCGCGGGTTTTCGGCCGCGCTGCTCGGCGGCAACGAAACCATGCGTGACAGGCTTGCCGCGAAGGAAAAGCTGGCGGCAGACAGTTTCGATGCGCTGGAGCAGAGGCTGCCGGCCAGCCTGAAAACGGGCCAGGACTGGCGTAGCATCGTGACCGACTGGCATTCGGTGCAGAAAGACGGGCTCAACTGGACGGCAGCCGAAAACTTCGCGACGCATACCCGCCTGATCCAGTATCTGTTGCACTTCGAGATCGTGCAGACCTGGGACACGAAAATCGACATGTTTCATCTGATCGACATCACCGCCTACCGGCTGC
>JBFKMJ010000179.1:0-4047 GCA_041629915.1 Gallionella sp. | reverse complement strand
CACCGCAACGAGCCGCGCGGCATCGGCGGCATCTTTTTCGACGACTTATGCGAACCGGATTTCGCCACCGCCTTCGCCATCCAGCGCAGTGTCGGCGACCATTTCCTGCCAGCCTATGTGCCGATACTCGAGCGCCGCATGGACACGCCTTATGGCGAACGCGAGCGTGACTTCCAGCTTTACCGGCGCGGCCGCTATGTCGAGTTCAATCTGGTGATCGACCGCGGCACCATCTTCGGCCTGCAAAGCAACGGTCGCACTGAGTCCATCCTGATGTCCATGCCGCCGCTGGTGAAATGGCGTTATGACTGGCATCCCGAGCCTGGGTCGGCGGAAGCGGAACTGCATGAAAAGTTTCTGAAGCCGAAGGATTGGGTGTAGGAGAACTGCAGATCAGTTCTTGCGCAAAATTATGCCGCGAAACCAGCCCCTTGCCAGCATCGGCTCGTCGCTGATGACCTCCAGCTCCGGCACGGCACGCAATACCTCCTCGAACACCACATCCATGCGCGTCGCCAAATGGCGCGTCAGCAGGTTGAACAGACGGCGCAGCAACGCGGATTGTTGCGGGCGCAGGAACTTGTCGAACAAAATAATGGTGCCGCCCGGCTTGAGCACGCGCGCCGCCTCGCGCAAACATTTTTCCGGATGATGCACCACGGCGACAATCAGGTGCAGCACGACATGATCGAACTGCGCATCGGCGAACGGCAGCGCCATGCTGTCGCCCAGCACCCAGTCGAGATTCAGCTTTGCTCCGCGCGGCTTCGCGCGCGCCAGCATCCTTTCATTGAAATCGAGCGCGGTGTAGTGGTGCAGCGCCGGCAGCAGCGGCAAATCAAGCCCGGTTCCGACCCCGCTCAACAACACCTTCTCCGCCTTGTCCGTCGGCAGGGCGCGCAACGAGCGCAGGCGCGCTGCGCGCATCGGCCGTTCGATGACCAGATCGTAAAATGGCGCGATCAGGCTGTAGCTATGGCGCAGCAGCGGGTTTTCGCGATAGGGCTGGTGACCGGTTTTCATGACGCAAGTGTAGTGGAAATTTCGCAGCGTGGGGTTTTAACGGCAGAGCATGCAACTGCCGTGACAGATACACTAGCGCAGCAGATAATCCAGCGCCAATCCCGCAAACACTGCCGCGCCAAACCAGTTGTTGTGCAGGAAGGCCCTGAAGCATGCTTCGCGATCCCGGTTCCTGATGAGGGTGTAGTGATACAGCGCGACGCCTGCCGCAACGACCAACCCAGCGTGATAAACCCGTCCCAATCCGGCCATCTGTCCCGCAAACACCAGCAATCCCAGCGTGATGGCGTAGCAGGCCATCACCGCCGCCACATCATGCCTGCCGAAAAACAGCGCGGAAGAGTGAATGCCGATATGCACGTCGTCATCCCGGTCCACCATCGCGTATTCGGTGTCGTAGGCGATGGCCCAGAACACATTGGCGAGCAGCAGCAGCCACGCGACAGGCGGCACATCGCCAAGCTGCGCGGCAAATGCCATCGGGATACCGAAGCCGAACGCGATGCCGAGATAGGCCTGTGGAATGGCGAAGAAGCGTTTGGTGAACGGATAACTGGCGGCGAGGAACAGCGCCGGAAAGGCCAGCAACCAGGTCAGGGGATTCAGCGGCAGAATCAGCAGGAAGGCGATAAATGCCAGTCCGGCAGCCAGCCACACCGTTTCGCGCTCGCTGACCTTGCCGCTGGCGAGCGGCCGCTCCCGCGTGCGCTTGACATGGCCGTCGATATGCCGGTCGGCGTAATCGTTGATTGCGCATCCGGCGGAGCGCATCAGCACGGTCCCGAGCGTAAAGATTACAACAATGTGCCACGCCGGACGCCCGCCACCCGCGACCCAGACACCCCACAGCGTCGGCCACAACAGCAGCAGAATGCCGATGGGACGGTTCAGGCGGGTCAGCCGGATATAGAGCAAAAGGCGTTCGGCAAGAGTCATTTTCATCGGGATAACGGTGTGGCTTTTCCTGGCTTCATCTTGCGCATTTGCGCCGGCTGCAAGAGACAGCATGACGATCCTTCCGGGAAGAAAGAAATTACTCCTGCACACGTTCCCGGATAATGCGTACCACCTCCGGTATCTTGCGCAGCTTGCGCATGATGCCGGCCAGATGCAGGCGGTGACTCACTTCCAGGGTGAAATGCAGGACGGTGTATTCACCTTCGCTGCTGAAGTTGACATTCTCGATGTTGGACTCGGATTCGGCGATCGCGGCAGCGACTTTAGCCAGCACACCGCGCTGATTGGCGACCACCAGCTTGAGGCCAACCTCGAAGGAGCGGCTGATGTTTTTGTCCCACACCACGTCCAGCCATTGTTCGCCGGGGCGCCCTCTGCGCAGGGCCGGGCAATCATGGGTATGCACCACCAGACCCTGCCCGCTGGTCAATATCCCGACAACCGGATCGCCCGGGATCGGGCGGCAGCATTTGGCGAACTGCACCGCCATGCCTTCCGTGCCCTGTATGGTGATGGCGGTGGTGGCCGCCTCGCCCGGCACCGTTTCGCCCAGGCAGGCCAGTTGGCGCGCAACCACCATGTTGAGCCGTCGTCCCAGGCCAATGTCGGCGAAGATTTCCTGGCGCGTTTTCACGCCGGTATTCTTGAGCAGCTTGTTCCAGTGCGCTTTGTCCATGTCCTGCGGTTTGACGCCCAGTATGTGCAACGCCTGATTGAGCAGGCGTTCTCCAAATTTGGCGGATTCACCTGACTGGATGGTCTTGAGGAAATGGCGAATCTGGCTGCGCGCCTTGCTGGTGCTGACATAACCCAGCCAGGCCGGGTTCGGCTTGGCCTGCGGCTCAGTGATGACTTCCACGCGATCGCCGTTCCTGAGTTCGGTGCGCAACGGCATCAGTTCATGGTTCACCTTGGCGGCAATGCAATGGTTGCCGATATCGGTATGTACGCTGTAGGCGAAATCCACAGCAGTTGCACCGCGCGGCAGCGAGAGTATCTTGCCCTTGGGCGTGAACACATACACTTCATCCGGAAACAGGTCCACTTTTAAATGTTCGAGAAATTCTGCCGAATCGCTGCTCTGGCTCAGGCTTTCCAATAACTCCTGCAGCCATTGGTGGGTTTTTTTGTGCAGATCGCTGATGGAAACATGGCCGCTCTTGTACAGCCAGTGCGATGCCACACCCGCCTCGGCGATCTTGTGCATCTCATGGGTGCGGATCTGGATTTCGATGGGCGTGCTGAACGGCCCGAACAGCGTGGTGTGCAGCGATTGATATCCGTTCACCTTGGGAATGGCGATGTAGTCCTTGAACTTGCCGGGAATCGGGTTGTACAGGCCATGCAGCACGCCCAGTGCCACATAGCATGAAGCGAAATCATTCACCAGCACACGAAAACCGTAGATGTCCAGCACTTCTGCGAAGGCCAGCGACTTGATCTGCATTTTCTTGTAAATGCTGTAGATGTTTTTTTCCCGACCAGTCACGTCGGCCTGAATATTGGCCTCAGCCAGCCGCTGCCGTATCGCGTCGAGTATTTTGCTGACCACTTCGCGGCGATTACCGCGGGCCACCATAAGCGCCTTGGACAGCACCGCATAACGGTTGGGATGCAGGTATTTGAAACTCAGATCCTGCAGCTCGCGGTAGATGTCATTCAGCCCGAGGCGATTGGCTATCGGCGCGTAGATTTCCATGGTCTCACGCGCGATGCGTTCGCATTTGTCATGCGACATGGATTCCAGCGTGCGCATATTGTGCAGCCGGTCAGCCAGCTTGATCAGGATGACGCGCACATCGCGCGCCATTGCCATCAGCATCTTGCGAAAATTTTCCGCCTGCGCATCTTCGCGGGTTTCAAACTGGATCCGATCCAGTTTGCTCAGACCGTCCACCAGCTTGGCAACCGGCTTGCCGAATTTTTCCGCGACCTGTTCGGTAGTAATGCTGGTGTCTTCCACCACATCATGCAGCAGTGCGGCGATGATCGCCTGGACATCGAGGCGCAGGGTGGCAAGAATGCGTGCTACGGCAATCGGATGGGAGATATAGGGATCGCCGGACT
>JBFKMJ010000178.1:0-4053 GCA_041629915.1 Gallionella sp. | reverse complement strand
TTCTTTTTTTCATAGTACTCCAGCATTTGCTCCAGTGTGCGATTCGGACGCCTCATTTCAACGTCCAGAAAAGGGTTGGTCACGCCTCCCCTGTTGTATAGAGTCACCACATCCTGCAAAGTTTCAAACGCTCCGCTGTGCATATAGGGTGCTGTATTGGCAACCTCTCTCAGCGTGGGCGTCTTGAAGGCGCCAATATCCTGCTCATCCTTGGTGACCTTGTAACGGCCAAGATCGATGCGGGTGGTGTCCCAATCGACGCCCAGATTGTGATATTTCTCATCGGTAAAATTCGGCCCACCATGGCATTGGGTGCAACGCGCCCTGCCTTCAAAAAGCGCCAGGCCCCGTTGTTCCGCTTCATCGAGTGCCTGCTGATTCCCCGCCTTGAACTCATCATATCTTGAATTGCCGGAAATCACGGTGCGTTCAAAGGCTGCAATCGCTCTGGCCAGATCATCCATATTCACTTCTCTGGCGAAGACCCTTTTGAACCAGCTTCGGTATCCCTTGATACCCGCCACTTTGCTAACGAGCAGCTCATGGCTGGACATGGCCATCTCCTTCGGATTGATTAACGGGAGCTTGAGCTGCTCCTCCAGCGAGCCGGCCCTGCCATCCCAGAACTGCTCCCGGGAAAATGCCCGGTTGATTATCGTGGGCGAATTCCTGTCCCCTGCTGCCATGCCCACTCCCCGCGCCACCTGGCGATTATCAGAGAAAGCAGCCTGCGGGAAATGGCAAGTAGCGCATGAGACGGTATTGTCGCTGGAGAGCCGCGGATCAAAAAAAAGCGTGCGGCCCAGCTCAACCTTATCCGTGCTCATCGGGTTATCAGGGGGAATAAAGAAATCTTCCCGATTCAGGCCGCTTGGCAGTTTCAGTTCAAAATCCTCGAACTGCATCGTCTGGGCGACGGGCGGAAAGCCTTCAGCCGGCGTATTGCCCGCAGAAAAAACCCCGAAGGCAAACACCATGCAAATGCCGCAACTGCTACGGCGAACATCAATACCCCAAGGCTTGAACATCTTACCCCGCCTTCAAGTCAGGTGTCCGGAAGATTGCCCCCGGACAACAATGGTTCACTCACAGGAAAATGATACCGGGCAATTGCAAACGTTTCTATCGGCCTAGACGTTAAAACGGAAATGCATGACATCTCCATCCTGCACGACATACTCCTTGCCTTCGACCCGCATTCTGCCCGCGTCTTTCGCGCCCTGCTCGCCTTTGTGTCTGACAAAGTCATCGAAAGAAATCACCTCGGCGCGAATAAAACCGCGCTCGAAGTCGTTGTGTATCACGGCGGCTGCCTTGGGGGCGGTATCGCCCTTGTGGATGGTCCAGGCGCGCACTTCCTTCACACCCGCGGTGAAATAGGTTTGCAGACCGAGCAGGTCATAGCCGGTACGAATCAGACGATTCAGCCCGGGTTCTGCCATTCCTGCATCAGCCAGGAATTCTTCTTTGTCCGCATCGGAGAGCTCGGCAATTTCCGCTTCCAGCGCGGCACAGATCGGCACCACCGGTGCGCCCTCCCTGGCGGCGAATTCTTCCAGGCGAGTCAGCAACGGATTGTTGCTGAAGCCGCCTTCAGCAACATTGGCGACATACATGGCTGGCTTGATGGTGAGCAGACACAGCGGCTGAAGCAGCTCAAGCTGTTCGGTATCCAGCTTAAGCATGCGCAACGGCTTGCCCTGATTGAGATGCGCGGAAACGATCTCCAATAACGCCCCCAACTTGGCGGCATCCTTGTCGCCGGATCGTGATTGTTTGGTGTTGCGCTGCTGCGCTTTTTCCACAGTGGCGAGGTCGGCCAGTGCCAGTTCGGTGATGATGGTTTCGATATCGGCAATCGGATCAATCTTGCCTGCGACGTGAATCACGTTGTCATCCTCAAAGCAGCGCACCACATTGACGATGCCATCCGTCTCGCGGATGTTGGCAAGAAACTGGTTGCCCAGTCCTTCGCCCTTGCTTGCTCCCGCCACCAGTCCGGCGATGTCGACAAATTCGGTGATCGCATACTGCATGCGTTGCGGTTTGACAATTTCCGCCAGCGCCGCCATACGCGCATCCGGCACTTCGACAATACCGACATTCGGCTCGATCGTGCAGAACGGATAATTTTCGGCAGCAATACCGGCCTTGGTCAGCGCGTTGAACAGGGTGGATTTGCCCACGTTGGGCAAGCCGACAATACCGCATTTGAGACTCATACTTTTGCTTCCTTTTTCATTAGATGTCATGTGCACAAAGAAGTACACGGGGATTCAGGGCATCGCCTGGCCCTGATCCGGAGCACACAGCAGATTGAGTCGCTATGTATAGCGATCGAAATGCTGCTGCCGGATATGCTGCAACAACCCTTCGGCCGCGTCTTCCACCATATCGAGTACGCGTTCGAAGCCATCCGCGCCACCGTAATAAGGATCGGGCACTTCACGCTGTGCATGATGCCGCGCGTATTCGAGGAAGAGGTGAGGGTTGCCGCCGCCCTGCCTGGCCAAGCGTTGCAGGACGGCAAGGTTAGCATGATCCATCGCCAGCACGTAGTCGAAGCGCTCGAAATCTTCCACACTGACCTGCCGCCCGCGCAACGCGCCCATGTCGTAACCGCGCTGCTGCGCCGCACGCCGGGTGCGTGCATCCGGTGGCGCACCGATATGATAATCATGCGTTCCCGCGGAATCGATCAGGATATGTTCGGACATCCCTGCATTTTCGACATAGTGCCGGAACACGGCTTCCGCGGTAGGCGAGCGGCAAATATTGCCCATGCACACAAAAAGAACAGAAACCTTATTCACCATCAAACCGCTTTCACCAACCCGATTACATCGACGGCGCATCCTACCTTAATGGCGCCCCTGACGGCAAAACGTTCTTCCGGCGCAACCCTTCGGCAAAGCCTTGCCTGACATGGTCGAAAGGCTCGAAACAGTGACTTGAGCGCACCATAAAAAGATTCAATAACCCAGCGCCAATCCGGTGTTGCGACGTGAGTCACTCACGCCATAAAAACGGTTCTTGCCGACCGGCTTGCCGTCCAGCGACGGTGCGCCAATCAGGATCGCCGCGACATGACCGGCATATCCTGCGCCGCCGAACCTGTGACCCCAGCCTTCGAGTGTCGTGCGCGCCTCTGAGCTGAATGCATTGGTTTCGACATTCGTCATATCCGGCAGCCATTGCTGGTGAAAGCGCGGCGCATCGACTGCCTCCTGCACATTCATCCCGTAGTCGATCACGTTGAGGAGAGTGAGCAGCACCGTGGTAATGATGCGGCTGCCACCCGGCGTGCCAAGCACCATTACCGGCTTGCCGTCCCTGGTGACAATGGTCGGGCTCATCGAACTCAGCGGGCGCTTGCCGGGCTGAATCGCATTGGCCTCGCCCTGCACCAGGCCGAATTGGTTAGCCACGCCGATTTTCGCGGTGAAGTCATCCATCTCGTTGTTCAGCAGCACGCCGGTGTGTGCGGCGGTGATTTTGGCACCGAACTGACCGTTCAGCGTGTAAGTGACCGAGACCGCGTTACCCCACTTGTCGGCGATCGAGTAATGCGTGGTGTTGCTGCCTTCATGCGGAATAACACCGGGTTTGATGTCCATGGAAACACCGGCCTTGTGCGGGGCAATCAGCGCTCGAACCTTCGCGGCATAGTCCTTGTCGAGCAGGCGGGTCAGCGGATTGTTCACGAAGTCCGGATCGCCGAGATAGCTGTTGCGATCGACATAGGCGTGGCGCATTGCCTCGATCTGATAGTGCACCGACTGTGCCGAGCGAAAACCCAGCGCTTTCAACGGATAGCCTTTGAGGATGTTCAGCATCTCGCAGAGCACGACGCCCCCAGAGCTCGGCGGCGGCGCCGAAACGATGCCATAGCCGCGATATGTACACTCGACTGGTTTGAGCTCACGCGTCTGATATTGGTCGAGATCGGTCTGCGTGATGATGCCTTTGCCTGCCCGACTGCTTGCGACGATGGCGCTGCCGACCGGCCCCTTGTAGAAGCCATCCTCGCCTTTTTCGCTGATGAGTTTCAGC
>JBFKMJ010000177.1:0-4068 GCA_041629915.1 Gallionella sp. | reverse complement strand
GCAGCCATGAACGCGGTCGCCGCAGCGAAAAAAGCCTGTCGCATACCCACCGGACTGATATACCGGACCGAGCGCCCCACGCTCGACCAGCGCATGGCCCAACTGGTCGAAAAAGTCGGTGGGCACAAGGATTATGACCTGAGAAAAATCATCGACCTTGCGCGCCCATGACCACAGGTAATACCACGGTAAAAAAGAATGACGCGCCGCCAGACGTTGCCCTGACCATCAACGGCCTTGCAGTCAACGCGTCGGAGGGCATGACGCTGGTCGAGGCGGCCTGGCATGGCGGTGTGCCGCGCGTAACGAATGTCGGTTGCATGGAAGGAGTTTGCGGTTCCTGCCGCGTCATGCTGCGGCGCGGCAAGGCAGTGTCTGTGGGCCTCGCCTGCCAGACCTTTGTGGAAGACGGCCTGGATGTCATCTTCATGCCGCCGGCCTCGGCGCCTCAGCACCATTACGAAATCAGTGATTTCAAGGATGGCTGGGACATTCATGCGCGTTTCCACAAGATATTTCCCGAAGCGTCGCGCTGCCGGCATTGCCACGGCTGCGACCAGGCATGCCCCAAGGATATTGCTGTCGAGAAAGGTGTTGAGCAGGCCGCAACAGGCCGTTTTCACGAGGCGGGAGAAACATTCTTTGAATGCATCATGTGCGAACTGTGCGACGTCGCCTGCCCCGAACTGATCGCACCGGCCCATGTCGGCCTTTTCTCCAGGCGCATCACGGCCCACTTTCATCTGCGCCCGCCCAATCTGATCAACCGGTTGGAGGAATTGCGCAAGGAACGCACAGAAGCCAGCCGGAACGGGGATAACGAAGAATGAAAACAACCGGGGTTTATACAGTATGAGCAAGGGCTTTTCTCTCGCCGAAGCACTGGCACGCTATCGCCCTGATGCACAGATCGGGCCGCTGCCGGAGTTAACCGGCGTCGATGCGCTACTGAACACCTATCATCCGGATCACCTGCGCAACAGCCTGGTCAAACTGGCGGTCGGCGCCAACGCGGGCGACAGTTGCCAGCGCGAACTGGCCGGACTGCTGCAGGCCGAGGCATTTATCGATGAGGCCGATCTGGCCGGAACTCCGGTCACCGATGTCGACGTGCTGGTGATCGGTGGCGGCGGGGCCGGTTGTGCGGCGGCATTGGCAGCAGCCGAAAACGGCGCGCGCGTGCTGCTCGCCACCAAGCTGCGTCTCGGCGACAGCAACACGGTCATGGCCGAAGGCGGCATTCAGGCCGCCATCGAACCGGACGATTCGGTTCAGCGGCATATCCAGGACACCCTGCGCGGTGGCCACCATGCCGGCGATCCGGCACTGGTATCCGTCCTGGCCGGAGATGGCCCGGAGGTGCTGCGCTGGCTGATCAGCCAGGGCATGCAATTCGAACAGACGCCCAACGGCGACCTGCATACGCGGCGCGCGGGCGGCATGAGCGCCGCGCGTCTGGTCCATTGCCGCGACTACACCGGCCTGGAAATGATGCGCGTGCTGCGCGAGGCAGTTATTCAGCATCGCAGCATCGAAGTGTGGGAACAGAGCCCCACCGTCGAACTGCTGTCCAACGAACTCGGGCAGAAATGTGTCGGCGCAGTGCTCACCTCGCTGCTGGACGGACAGTTGCGCATCGTGCGCACGCGCTCCGTCATCATGGCGACCGGCGGGCTGGGGCGGCTGCACCTGAACGGTTTCCCGACTTCCAATCATCTGGGTGCGACCGGCGACGGTCTGGTGCTGGCATACCGCATCGGCGCGCGTCTGCGCGAGCTGGATTCCTTCCAGTATCACCCCACCGGCCTGCTGCACCCGACTCACCTCGCGGGCAAGCTGGTGACCGAGGGCGTGCGCGCGGCGGGCGCCCTGCTGCTGAACGGCCTCGGAGAACGCTTCATCGACGAGCTCCAGCCGCGCGATGTGGTCAGCTCCGCGATCCTGCGCGAATGCAGCGAGGGGCGCGGCATCCGCATCGACGACCAGCATACCGGCGTATGGCTTGACACGCCGCGCCTGGAACGCGCCCAGCCGGGCCTGCTGGAACGGCAGTTCCCGAATCTGATGTCCCGCACCCGGGTCGCGGGCGTCGACCCGCGCCTGGAGCCCCTGCTGGTTCATCCGACCCTGCACTACCAGAACGGCGGTGTGATCATCGATGTCAACGGCGCCACCACCGTGCCCGGCCTGTATGCGGTGGGCGAAGTGGCGGGGGGCATACACGGACGCAACCGCATCATGGGCAACGCCCTGCTTGAAATCATCAGCTTCGGGCGCCGTGCCGGCGCGGCGGCTACCGCCAACCGCGATCGTGGCCCCAAGAAGGTCACCCTCGAACATGTGAACCGGGTGCGCCGCGCCCTGACCCTCGCCGGCCTGCCCATGACGCAACGGGCGCCGCAGGTACTGCCCACCTATGCAGCGGGAGGCGCATGGAACCGCTGATCATCGAAAAGCCCCCGATAGGCGCATCCAGCTCCCAGGTGCTGCTCCACCCGGAGCGGCGCGTCGGCGCCGACATGAAACGCTGGCGCAGCTCCGGTGGCGGTGCAGCACTGGCACTCGCGATACAGGATCCGGCTGCGATACGCGAGGCTGTGCGCCTGTCCGAATTGCGCGGCCTGGGCGGAAGCGGTTTTCCGGTATGGCGCAAGTGGGAAGCCGTCGCCGCCGAAGCGCCGAAGCCGGACAAATACCTGGTGGTAAACGGCAACGAGGACGAGCCCGGCACCTTCAAGGATCGCCTGCTGCTGGAAGACACACCGCACCAGGTCATCGAGGGCGCTGTTGTCGCGGCACTGGCAAACGGCATCAACCGCATCGTGTTCTACATCAACCCCGATCTGGTCCGTTCGCTGGCAGCGATGAAGGTGGCACTCGAACAATGGAAGTCCTCGGATCTGCCGGCGCAGGCCTCGGCCGCACTCGGCAAGCCGCTGCAACTCGATCTGCTGCCCGGCTCCGGGCACTATATCGGCGGCGAAGAGACGGCATCCATGGAGTGGGTCGAGGGACGTTTCCCGTTCCCGCGCGGCAAGCCGCCCTACCCGGCTCAGGCAGGCATCAATGGCTGCCCGACCCTGATCAACAATGTCGAAACCCTGGCCTATGTACCGCATATTGCAGCCCAGGGCGCCGAATGGTTCCGTGCCTTGGGCAAGGGCCCGGGCACCGGCACCAAGCTGTATTCCCTGAGCGGCGACGTGCTGCACCCTGGCGTGTTTGAACTGCCGATGGGCACGCCGCTGCGTGAGCTCATCTACGAACATGGCGGCGGCCTGCTGTCCGGCAAACCCCTCAAGGCGGTATTCACCGGCGGGCCCTCAAGCACCCTGCTGACACCCGCCGATCTCGATGTCGCGCTGGACTTCGATTCGTTGCGCGCGCGCGGCAGCAACCTTGGCACCGGCGCGATGATCGTCATCTCGGAAGGCACCGGCATCGTCAAGCGGGTGGCCGAGTATGAGCGCTTCTTCGCCCACTCCTCGTGCGGCCAGTGCAATTCGTGCAAAATTGGCACCTCCACCATGAGCCGTCTGCTGGACCGAATCGACACCGGGCGCGGCACTGCGGCCGATCTCACCACACTGGAAAATCTCTGCGTCATGCTGCCCGGCAGCGGCCGCTGCCATCTGATCAACGGCGCCGTACAACTGCTCGACAGCGCCTTCCACCACTTTCATGACGAGTTCAAGCAGGCATTACGCTGATCCAGTCTTGACAATCCTGAAAGAACAATAGTCCACGAAAGACACGAAAGGCACGAAATAAAATCAACCAGGCAGTTGTTGCCTTCTTGTTTGTTTTCGTTCTTTTGCGAGCTTCCGCTTTGCGGCGAAATGCCTGCTTACCCCACTTCGTGTCTTTCGTGGACCAAACAGGATTTTCAGGTTGATTCCTTCCCCATCCGCCCTCATGTTATTGATATAACATGAAGGGAGATTGCCATGTCTACCGTTCGCCAGCCTGCCGTCGCAGGCATGTTCTATCCCGCCGAGCCCCGGCAGCTCGCGCATGATGTGCAACAGCTGCTGGAAGCGGCGCGCCCGCAAGCACTGGTGCCGAAGG
>JBFKMJ010000176.1:0-4072 GCA_041629915.1 Gallionella sp. | reverse complement strand
TGGTGTTGCCGCAGATGATCTTCGAGCGCGGCCGCGCAACGCAACGCAAAATCCTGCGCGCGCTCGCCCGGCTCCGCTTCGCGCCAGTCCGGGGTCGGCAGTGCGGCCTGCTGCGCGATCAGCGCACCGTAGGCATCGCGGAACAATGCGACATCCGTCACGGACAGCGCGCCCAGCGTTTCGCCGTGATAGCTGTTCTTCAGGCTGATGAAATGCGTCTTGCCCGGTTTGCCCGTGTTGCGCCAGTAGTGCGCGCTCATCTTCAGTGCGATTTCCGTCGCCGACGCGCCATCCGAGCCGTAGAAACAATGCCCCAGTCCGGCCGGCGCCAGTTCGCGCAGGCGCTCGGAAAGCGCAACGACCGGTTCGTGCGTGAAACCCGCAAGCATCGCATGCTCGAGCGTGTCGAGCTGGTCATGCAGCGCCGCGCCGATGCGCGGGTTGGCATGCCCGAACAGGTTTACCCACCAGGAGCTGACCGCGTCCAGATAGCGGTTGCCGTCGAAGTCGTGCAGCCACACGCCCGCGCCGCGCGCAATCGGCACCAGCGGAAAAGTCTCGTAATGCTTCATTTGCGAGCACGGGTGCCACACGGCAGCGGCGCTGCGTTCAAGAAGGCTGGCGTTGGTCGGGGTATGATCAGTCATAATAAAATCATAACGGGTTTTGCGGCGTGCCTGCGGGGCAATGTTGGCTCCGCATGATTCGAGGCAAACGTTCTACGGTTCCAGGATGTTACAGCGGATGGCCAGGCGGGTGAGTTGGGAATGGTTGCTCAGCTCCAGTTTTTTCATGATGCTGGTGTGGTGCCCGCCAACCGTTTTCGGGCTGATGGAAATTTTTGCGGCAATTTCGGCGACCGAATGCCCTTCCGCCAGCAACTTGAATATCTGGAATTCGCGCCGCGAAAGTTTGCTCAGGGGGTCGTCGGTCAAAGCCGGCTGTCCGCCACGGGAGGCTGCAGCGTGATTGGAGTCGATCAGAAAATTGCCCTGCGCCACCTGACGCACCGCTTCCACCATTCTCGCCACTCCGCATTGCTTGGTCAGATAGCCTGTGGCACCCGCCTCCAGCGCCCGAACGAGCATGGGCTTGTCGCCATGCATGCTGAATATCAGGATGCGTGCGCCGGGGTCGTATGCCCTGATGCGGCGCAGGGTTTCCAGGCCGCCGATGCCCGGCATGTTAAGGTCCAGAATCACCACGTCCGGCGCATGTTTCCTGTACAGGGCGCAACCTGTCTCGCCGTCGTTGGCTTGCGCCACCACACGGATATCCGGCGTGTTTTCCAGCATGTGACGGTAACCGTCGCACACCACCGGGTGATCGTCCACCAGCAACACTGTAATTGACTGATCAGGGTCTTGCTTCGCCATCATGGTTATTCATCCCCGGGTTTCAGCGGCAACCTGATGCAGATTCCTGCCCACGACAGCCTGTGCAGGAACGGAGACCATGCTGCCATCTCTTGCTTGCAACCCTATGATATCAGCATCCGCCGTTTCGCCCGCAACTCACGACGCCACCCGTTCAATAGGCATGGCAGCAATCCGTAAGCTGCGTTAATCTCATGTCCGTACATTGCTTCGGTTGAGACAGGACGCTCTCGCCACGCCACGGTGCGTTGACGGCCATATTGCAGGAGGTCAGGCTTGTATCAGTTTCTGGCGAACATAGTGCTTGCAGCACATCTCGCGTTTATCGTCTTTGTGCTCTGCGGCGGGCTGCTTGCGCTGCGGTGGCCGCGGCTTGCCTGGCTCCACCTCCCGGCAGCAGTCTGGGGCGTGCTCATCGAATTCATGGGCTGGACATGCCCGCTTACCCCGCTGGAAAATTTTTTCCTGGAGCTCGCGGGCGGAACATCCTACCAGGGCGATTTCATCACACGTTATCTCTGGCCGGTGCTCTATCCTGCAGGTTTGACGCCTATGATTCAATACATCCTCGGCGCGCTCGTTATCGTGGTGAACGGCATTATCTACGCCGTGGTGATACGCCGGTCGCAAACAGCAGGCGAAAAATAATCAGCGGCCTGCCCGCGGTTGCAGGGGCGGCGAGACAGGCGTCCCGGGAAACATGTGCAGCGCCAGCCAGTACAAACCGGCGCCCGCCATGACCACCGCATTGAATCCCAGATGGATCGCCAGCAGTGTGGCCAGAACGGCGCTCGCCACCGAGGTGCAGGCATTGACGCCCCATACCCACGGAATGAGCTGCGGGGCCGACCGTCCCATTTGCGCCATCCCGATCGGGAAGGGCATGCCCATGAAAAATGCCAGGGGAGCGATCAGGATCAGGGAGATGCCGATCCGGGCCCAGTCCGGCAGCGCGATCAGGGCTGCAAATAATAGCGGCAGCACGACGAGGTATGCCACGGCGATGGCGATGATGGCGGCCACGATTCCCGGCGGAAGACGACCGGCATGTTGCCAGCGCTGTGCGTAGCGGCTGCCCAGCCCGGCGAATATCAGGAAGGCGCATAACACGACCCCCACGGCGTAAAGCGGGTGGCTGAGGAACAGGATGAATTTCTGGATATAGGCAATCTCCAGAAACATGAAGGCGCATCCGAGCAACGCAAAATAGCCGCCTGCCTGTCCGCGCCCGATTGCGCCGGTCAGCCGGCTTCTGCGCGCCAGCCACAGCGGCAGCAATATCAACACAGCGCCCGCCAGCACCGCCTGCAGCAGGGTCGCCACCAGTATCGGGTAACCCCATTCCAGCAGCGGCAGCCCGCCCAGTTCGCGGATCCGGATGAATTCCGGCAGGGTGCGCCACTTGAAGAAATGGAAAAAGTACGGGTTGTCGTCAGTGGCAGGCGTCACGTCGAACTTGTAGCGTGCCTGGAAATCCTCGCTTTGCGTGCCGAGCAGCGCCATCGCGCCTTCGTGAAAATGCGAGCGGTCCAGCTGGTTGTAGCGGTTGGCCTCGTCAGCCGCGATGCCGGGGAAGTACTCCGTGTCGAATGAGCGTACCCGGCAGAATTCGCGCATGCGCGCTATTTCCTGCGCGCTGAATGCCCCGTTCTTGACCAGCAGGGTGGCGGTTTTCCAGCCGCGGATCAGCACCAGTTGCGCAGCGGGATCGACCGCGCCGGATTGCCGCAGGGCGGTGATGGCCGTGGCGAACAGTTTGAGGGTGTCGCGTGGCGGCAGGCTGACCCAGCGGGTGAGCGCGAGCATGCCGCCGTCATTGAGATGGTGCAGGTATTCGCGCAGCCCTTCCACCGTGTACAGATAATTTTCGGAAAGCGCGTACAGGCCCGCCGACGAAGCGCCGAATGAGTCCAGCAGCGCAACCTGGATCAGGTCCCATGATGCGCGGCTTCCGGTGACGAAGCCGCGCGCCTCGCCGATATGCATACTGACTCCCGGCAGGCTGTAAGGGCGACCGGAGTATGCGCCGTAGCGCTGCTGCACCAGCTCGACCATGTGCGGGTCAAGTTCCACCGCGTCCATGCGCCGGGCATGGTGGTACCAGGCCTGCAGCAGGTCGGAGCCGGTGCCGGCCCCGAGCACCAGCACGTCGGGCTGGTGCAGCAGATGGTAGGGCAACGCGGAGGTGAGGAAGTCCAGATACGCGAGCGGCTCGCGGCGGCCATCAAAACGCGTGATCGGAGAAAGCCCGTCGCCGTCGGTAAATACCCCCAGTTGCGCCGGCAAATCCATCGTGGCGTTGAGACTCATGCCTGGCGCATGGCGGAACGGGATGCGGTCGTTTTCCACCACGGTGAGCAGCCCAAGCGGGCCGGAATCCTGCGCGATCACCCGGGCACCCTGCACGCGCAAGGTCACCGACAGATCCTTGTAATCCGACAGTCGCAACGCGCTCCATTGTGCCGGAAGCACAAACAGCATTGCGACGGCAAGGCACGCCAGCACCGCGCCAGACAAACGCCGCCAGACCAGCACGGCAGCGAGCAGCGCCAGTATGCACAGCAGTTTCAGCGCCGCCATCGGCATCAGCACATACAGCAGCAGGATGATGCCCAGGCTGCCGGTGCCGGCGCCCACAACATCGGCGCTGTAGATGCGGTGTGCTGCCGCGGGAAAGCGCGTAAAGGTGAGACAGA
>JBFKMJ010000175.1:0-4124 GCA_041629915.1 Gallionella sp. | reverse complement strand
GAATCGCGGAAATCGCCCCAGATCACGCGCCTGGCGTACTCCTCCGGCGACATGTGCGCGGCATGCTTGCGATAACCGGGCAAACGGCCGCCGGCGATGATGCGCTTCAGGTTCATCGCCCGGCACAACCGGCGACGCGCCTCGTAGAGCAGATGGCCGACACCCTGACCGCGACTGTCCGGATCGACGCAAACCTCCGCTCCATAGAGGGTGCGGCCGCTCATGTCGTGGGTGTCGAACAGGCCGTTGTTGGTCACCTCCACCCAGGTATGATGCAGGCTGTAGTCGTCCCAGGAAATCACCAGCGAAACCGCCAACCCTATCAGCTGGCCATCCATTTCGGCGACAAACTGGCCCTTGGGGAAATGGTCGAGCAGGCTTTTGAATTGTTCAGTCTGAAAGGCCGGAACGGCCTTGTAAACACGTTGCTGCAGATCGATGGCCGCAGCGATGTCCGCTGCGACCAGGTTGCGAATCATCACCGCCATATATTCAATAGCTTTTGCGAAAGCGCGTTCCCTGGCAGGCAGGGCAAGCCGGAACCACGCCTGTGGCTTTCAGCTGTACCTTGTGGCCACATTCCGAACAGGTAAGCGTACCGGCCATGGTGATCTCGCCGGCCTGATACACCAGCGCCTCTTCCGCCTTGGCCGACAACGCCGTCATGGCCCCGCCGGCAGCATGCAGCAGTTTGGCCAGCGAGGAGAGCGCACCGGCGCCCAGCCGCGGGGGATTGAGATGCTCCTTGGCCTCCTCACCCAGCTGGCGCATATCCTCCACCGTCTGCTTGAAGTCGCGCCGCAGGTAGCGCTTGAATATCTCGCCCTGTTCGGCGCTGAATTCGCCAGCCACCGTCAGTTGCTGCCGTGAAACCTCCATGGCCTTCTCCCACGCCTCATGGCTTTTTTCCTGGCCCAACTCGAATATTTCGCGGGACTTTTCGGCAAAGCGATCATAGAGGGCAGATGCCTTTGTGCTGCCAGTGTCGACCTCAGGTGTCTGGCCTTGTTGTTCGGTCTTTTGGGTGTCATCCATAATCTTCACTCCTCGGCTTGATGGGAGTTTGATAATAGCACAAGGCGTGGTCCGGCTATTCCGGGCAATTCACAATTTCATCGATCCCGGGCACAAATTGTTGCGTCCGCCCCAGCACACGGATATTTTTATTCCGTCCCGGTTTGCGCGGCTTGTTTCGCCACACCAGCCAGCAATCGCTGCGGGGCAAGGCGGCGGCCTTGCAACAGCCCCAGCCCGATGAATCCATGGGCGCCGTACAGGCCGATCCTGCCATCCGGCAGTCCGGCATCCAGCGCCAGCCGCTGACCTTGCGCCAGCCGCTTGATTTGCACGTCATCCAGATGCAACCGGGGGATCCCCGGCATCAGGCTTTCCAGCGGCAGCACACAGGCTTCGCGTTCCGCAACGCTCATCATTTCCAGTTGCTGCAGGCTATAACCGCCTTGCAAATCGAAATGGGCAATGGCGGTACGGCGCAAGGCTGTCAGATGCGCACCGCAGCCGAGCGCCTCGCCGATGTCCTCGGCCAGGGTGCGTATGTAAGTGCCCTTGCTGCAACGCACGACAATGTCCATTTCATTTACAGAGAAGCGATCCCGCACCAGTTCGTGGATCACCACGTCGCGCAATTCACGCTCGACCGTCTCGCCGTTGCGGATATATTCGTAAAGCGGCTTGCCCTGATGTTTGAGGGCGCTATACATCGGAGGGAGTTGCTGAATGTTGCCGCGGAATCTCGCCAGCACGGCATCAACATCGGACTCCCCGATTTCGACCGGGCGTTCGGCTATGATTTCGCCTTCCGCATCTCCGGTCGTCGTGGTCTGCCCAAGGCGCAGCGTCGCGCAATAGGTCTTGTCGGCATCCAGCAAGGCAGAGGAGAATTTGGTGGCTTCGCCAAAGCAAATCGGCAGCAGCCCCGTGGCAAGCGGATCAAGCGTGCCGGTATGCCCTGCCTTTTCGGCCTGAAACAGGCGGCGGACTTTTTGCAGTGCGGTGTTTGAGCTCAGTTCCAGCGGCTTGTCGAACAACAGCACGCCGTCAAGCGGGCGAAAATTTCGTGCCATCGATTGGTCAGGACTCGTCGGTATGCTGCCGGTCGCTGGCGACCGCCTGTTCAATAAGCTGCGACAGATGGCTGCCACGTTCAACGGAAGCGTCGTAGACGAAGTGCAGTTGCGGCATCACGCGCAGTTTCAAGCTGTGCGCCAGTCGGCTGCGCAGGAAGCCGGCGGCGCGCTCCAGCCCGAGTTGCGCCTCTTCGTGTCCGCCATCCAGCCGGGTAAAAAAGATTTTGGCATGCGAGTAATCGTTAGCCACGTCGACGCCGGTAATGGTCACAAGACGGACGCGCGGGTCGTTGACTTCGAGGCGCACCAGCTCGGCCAGCTCGCGCTGGATCTGCTGGGCGACACGCTCGGTTCTGGCAAAGTTCGCCATCAGAGTGCGCGCGCAACCTCAATGATTTCGTATGCCTCGAGCTTGTCGCCCACCTTCAGATCGTTATAGCCCTTCAGCGACAGACCGCACTCGAAATTCGACTTGACCTCCTTCACGTCATCCTTGAAACGCTTCAGGGAGTCCAGCTCGCCATCGTGAATCACCACGTTGTCGCGCAACACGCGCACCTTGGAACCGCGTCTCACCACGCCTTCGAGCACGTAGCAACCCGCAATGGTGCCAACCTTGGACACAGTGAATACCTGACGCACCTCCACCATGCCAATGATGCTTTCCTTCTTTTCGGGGGCCAGCATGCCGGACAACGCGGTCTTGATCTCGTCCACCATCGAATAGATGATGGTGTAGTAACGGATATCCACACCGGAGGATTCGGCAAGTTTGCGGGCAGCCGCATCGGCGCGGGTATTGAAGCCGATCACAATCGCCTTGGAAGCCAGCGCCAGATTGATATCCGACTCGGTAATCGCACCCACACCGCCGTGAATCAGGTTGACCTTGACTTCATCGGTGGAAAGTTTCTGCAGCGATTGCGCGATTGCCTCGGCTGAGCCCTGCACATCGGATTTTACAATCAGTGACAGGGTGCTCACCTCGCCTTCCACCATTTGATCCAGCATGTTTTCCAGCTTGGCGGCCTGTTGCTTGGCAAGCTTTACACCGCGATACTTGCCTTGACGGAACTGCGCAATTTCTCGTGCGCGTTTCTCATCCGCCATTACCAGTATTCCCTCACCGGCAACCGGAACTTCGGACAGACCCTGAATCTCGACCGGAATGGACGGCCCCGCCTCGCTCACCGCCTTGCCGTTCTCGTCCAGCATCGCACGCACCCGCCCGAACACCGAACCGACCAGCACGGCATCGCCGCGTTTCAGGGTGCCGGACTGCACCAGCACGGTGGCCACCGGCCCCCTACCCTTGTCCAGGCGCGCCTCAATAACCAATCCCTTGGCATGCGTGGTACGCGGCGCTTTCAGCTCCATCACCTCAGCCTGTAGCAGTATACCTTCGAGTAATTGATCGATGCCCTGACCGGATTTTGAGGAGACCTCGACAAACATCGCATCGCCACCCCAGTCTTCCGGAACCACGCCTTCGGCAACCAGCTCCTGTCTGACCCGCTCGATATTCGCCTCGGCTTTGTCAACCTTGGTCACCGCCACCACCAGCGGCACGTCGCCAGCCTTGGCATGCGCAATGGCTTCCTTGGTTTGCGGCATCACGCCGTCGTCGGCGGCCACCACCAGAATCACGATATCGGTCGCCTTGGCACCGCGCGCACGCATCGCGGTAAACGCCTCATGGCCCGGCGTATCGAGGAATGTGATCATGCCACGCGGGGTATCCACGTGATAAGCACCGATGTGCTGTGTAATACCCCCCGCTTCACCGGATGCGACACGGGAACGCCGGATGTAGTCGAGCAGCGAGGTCTTGCCGTGGTCAACGTGGCCCATCACGGTCACGACCGGAGCGCGCGGCTCAAGCACCGCATCAGGATGCTCTTCGTTATCCATCAAATAGGCATCGGGGTCATCCAGTTTGGCGGCCTTGGCAACATGCCCCATTTCCTCCACGACGATCATGGCCGTTTCCTGATCCAGCACCTGATTGATGGTCACCATTGAACCCATCTTCATCAG
>JBFKMJ010000174.1:0-4125 GCA_041629915.1 Gallionella sp. | reverse complement strand
TGCAAGTGCGCCGCGGTGAAACGGCCGGAGCTTCGCACCTCAATGATCTGCTGACCTGCACACTGGCAGCGCTTCGATACGGTACATTCCATCGCATTTATAACGGGTCAGCTACACATCGGCCGTCAGACCCGATTCACCTTCCCGAAGAAGACGAATGCGGCGTTACGGCGAGCCAACCAGAAACAAATGCGACAGCAGAACGAATTCTAACAGAGACGAAACAAATTTTGTTTAAATTCTAAATAGCCCTGAAGGGCAAGTTCGGATTCGGGCAAGTGCCCGGAAATCCTGTGAGTTATGCGAAATTCAATCGTTCAACACGAGGTACATGGTTGTTTCACCACCGGCAGGTTGCGGTTGCGTTGCCAATCGTACATGTCGCCATCCAGGTGCAGCAATTTGCTGAAACCCGCGGATTGCAAAATATCCGCCGCAATGGCTACGCGCCTGCCGCTTCTGCAGTACAGCACCACTTCCTTGTTCTTGTGCGAGCTGATTTCGGCAAGACGGGTACCCAGCTGATCGTGAGGTATATTGATGGCACCGGGTACATGACCTCCTGCGTATTCTTCCGGGCTGCGCACATCCAGAATGAGCTGCTCGTGGCTGGCCTCGATGCGTTGCATCAGCGCGTCCTGCGAAATATCGGTTACTTCGGCCAGGCTGACATTGCTCACTGCCAGTAATACTACCAATACTGGCACCTTGAAAATCAGACTGATAATGCTGCGACACTGTTCCATTTAATGGCCTTTCAGAAAATAGGTTTACATATAAGCTGCGCTTCGCGCCGGGCTCATTCGTCCGGCAGTAACGCTAGGTAGGATGTGCGAGGGTGGAAAAAGTTTCTTCACCCGGAAGACAAATCGTCCGGGAGCGACGCATTGTATGATGGTAGCAGATGAAAGAAAATATCAAGGCTGTCGGTATAGAATGGCCGTGACAATCAATTCCGGGCACATTCCGACACCATTAGGTGTGTTGTATTCCTTGTGCAGTGGCGTAGTCGGATTGCGGCCACCGCCTGACCCTGAATAAAGTAGCTTTCAAACTACATCGAGGACGATTATGCATGCCACCTTACCCCTGCTGCAGGCCACCATGTTCCCCGCGCTGCATCGCGGAAGGCTGGAAACGCTGCAGGTAAATTTGGGCTATCGGTGCAATCAGTCGTGTTTGCACTGCCACGTCAATGCCGGGCCCGGCCGCAAGGAAATGATGGTCGGTGCGGTTGTTGAACTCATTCCGCAGGTGCTGGCGGCGCGCCGGATTGGAACGCTTGATCTGACCGGCGGCGCACCCGAACTGCACCCTGAATTTCGCGACCTGGTGGGCAAGGCCACGGCCCAGGGTGTGCATGTGATTGACCGCTGCAACCTGACCATTCTGTTTGAGCAGGGGCAGGACGGCCTCGGCGAGTTCCTGGCCAGCCACAAGGTGGAAGTGGTGGCATCGTTACCCTGTTATTCCTCCGCCAATGTGGACCGGCAGCGCGGAGAGGGCGTGTTCGATAAAAGTATCGCGGCGCTTAAGCAGCTCAATGCACTGGGTTATGGGCATGAAGGCAGCGGGCTCACCCTGGGCCTGGTCTACAACCCGCAGGAACCCTCGTTGCCTCCCGACCAGGTTGCGTTACAGGCAGATTACAAGCGCGAATTGTTCGAGCACTTTGGCATCGTCTTCAATCATCTGTTTGTCATTGCCAACATGCCCATCCAGCGGTTTGGCAGCACGCTGATATCCAGGGGGAAGTTCAGTGATTACATGCGCCTGCTCAAGGAAAATTATTCCGCCGCCAATCTCGACAGCGTGATGTGCCGCAACCTGGTCAGCGTTGATTGGCAGGGCTATCTCCACGACTGTGATTTCAACCAGCAGCTCGAACTGGCGCTTCCGGGCAAGGGCCGCCCACATCTGCGCGACCTCCTGCAATCCGATTTGCAAGGCAATAACATTCGTGTTGCCGATCACTGTTACGGCTGTACGGCGGGACAAGGCAGCAGCTGCAGCGGCGCGCTGCACGCCTGAGCGGATGGCATGAAAAAGACGCTGATCGTCCTGCTGGTGGTCGCGGTCATTGCACTGTTTTTCGGCATGGGCCTTGATCAGTACCTGACGCTGAATGCGCTCAAGGAAAGCCGGGAAAAGTTTGCCGTCATGCAGGCACAGTCTCCCTGGCTGACCACACTGGTCTTTTTCTCGGGGTATGTTGTGGTCGTGGCGTTATCATTGCCGGGAGCCACGATCATGACGCTGGCGATCGGCGCATTGTTCGGTTTCTGGTACGGCACGCTGCTGGTGTCTTTTGCATCAACCATCGGCGCAACACTTGCGTTTCTCGCTTCGCGCTATCTGCTGCGTGACATGGTCCAGCGTCGTTTTGGCGACAAGTTGAAAGGGATTAACGAGGGTATGGCAAAGGATGGGGCACTCTATCTATTCCTGCTGCGGCTCATGCCGATCTTTCCGTTTGTTCTGATTAACCTGCTGATGGGGTTGACGCACATCCGCACGACCACCTTCTACTGGGTCAGTCAGCTGGGCATGCTGGCGGGCACGCTGGTGTATGTGAATGCGGGCACGCAACTGGCGCGCGTTGACAGCCTGTCCGGCATTCTTTCGCCGGTGCTGCTGCTGTCCTTCGCCTTGCTGGGCGTATTCCCGTTGCTGGCCAAACGGATTGGCCATGCGATTCAACGGCGACGCGCCTAGATCATGCGACTCTCTATCATCATTCCGGTACTCAATGAAACCAGCGTGCTGCCAGGTTTGCTGGGCCACCTTGCCCCGCTGCGTGCGCGCGGCGCCGAGGTGATTGTGGTGGACGGCGGCAGCGAGGACGGCTCACAGCAGATAGCCTCACACGCCGGCGCGCTGCTGGTTCATTGCGAGCGCGGCAGGGCCAGGCAAATGAATGCGGGTGCGACCGCCGCGCATGGCGATGTCCTGTTGTTTCTGCATGCCGACACCCTGTTGCCCGCGCGCGCGATGCAGGCCATCGAAACAGCTCTCCGGCACGACGGCCGTGCCCGCGACTATGCGTGGGGCCATTTTGATGTGCACATCGATGGCCGCTCATTCATGTTGCGGGTGGTGGCCGGCCTGATGAATTGGCGCTCGCGTCTGACCGGAATCGCAACCGGCGACCAGGCCATGTTTGTGACCCGAGCCGCCTTCGAAACGGCAGGCGGCTTCCCGGACCAGCCCCTGATGGAGGATATCGAGATATCAAGACGCCTGCTGACGTTGTCCAGGCCGGTTTGCCTGAAAGAAAAGGTCATCACCTCCGGACGCCGCTGGGAAACCTGCGGGGTTTGGAAAACGATATGGCTGATGTGGCGATTGCGCTGGTCGTACTGGCGCGGTGTGTCCGCCAGCGAACTGGCCAGATCCTACCGATGACCAGAATAATTGTTTTTGCCAAGGCACCCCGGGCGGGTTATGCCAAGACGCGACTTATTCCACTGCTTGGGCCGGTCGGGGCGGCGAACCTTGCGCGCCGGATGTTGCGCCAGACACTGGGTAGCGCAGTGGCGGCCGCGATTGGTCCGGTCGAGTTGTGCGTGACACCTGAGATCAGTTCGCCGGCCTGGCTTGGCGTGGATATTGCCGGTGGGATCGAGGTCAGTGCTCAGGGCGAAGGCGATCTCGGCGCCCGGCTTGCCCGCGCCGCGCAACGCGCGCTTGATCATGATGACTCGGTCCTGCTGATCGGCACCGATTGTGTCGAGATGAGTGCATTACTCTTGCGCGAGGCTGCCATTGCGCTCAAGGGCAGGCATGCAGTCATCTATCCCGCTGCAGATGGGGGCTATGCTCTGCTGGGACTCGCCGGATTTCACCCATCGCTATTCAGCGATATTGCCTGGAGTACCGCTAATGTGGCTGCCGAGACCATCACACGCATCAGGCAATTGGGGTGGACGCTGGAGAAGTGTCCGCCATTGCACGACGTTGACGAGCCGGATGACCTGAAGCGTGTCCCGGCTGATTGGCTGGAGGGCTTGCCATGCACAGACTGATTCTCGGCTTGTGGTTTGGGTTGCTGTTGCCGATTGCCCACGCCGAGCAGAGCTGGGCGGGCCGCTTCGATGGCGCGGATGCGGCCGTGCCGCCCCCGTG
>JBFKMJ010000173.1:0-4128 GCA_041629915.1 Gallionella sp. | reverse complement strand
ATCCTCATGCGCAAATTTTTACGCCAGCTCCTGCCGCACCACGAAACAGTGAAAAATCATCGCTGGCTGAAACCATTTGGCGACTGGCTGCACCATCCCAATCTCTGGCATCTGCATCGCCGCTCGGTAGCGGGCGGTGTGGCGATCGGAGTGTTCTGCGGCCTGATTCCCGGACCATTGCAGATGATTTCCGCCGCGCTGCTGGCCGTGCTGCTGCGCGTCAACCTGCCGGTAGCGGCAATCACCACGCTTTATACCAATCCATTCACGATCCTGCCCCTGTATATGCTGGCTTATGAACTCGGCGCGTGGGTGAGCGGTGTGCACAATGAAACAAGAATCACCCGGTTGTCATTTCCTGAATTGCACTGGTATGGCTGGTCGGAGGAATTGTGGAATTGGCTGACGATGCTCGGCAAGCCGTTCCTGCTCGGCCTGCCGCTGCTTGCCCTGAGCCTGGCCCTTGTTGGATATTTCACGGTGCGCGTGGCTTGGCGAATCGTGGCGGTTCGAAAATGGCGCGCCCGGCAGCAACGGCATGCCCGTCATGTCTAGGAACCCAGCGGCATCACAAATATTTTTTCATGCGCGCCAGCACGGTTTCGCGCGGAAACAACGCGAGCACTGCATCGACCGACGGCGTATGCGTTTGCCCGACCATCATCACGCGCAGCGGCATCGCCAGCCTGGGCATCTTGAAATTGTATTTGGCCAGCAATTCCTTGATCAGTGCGCCCAGCGCGGGCGCTTCCCACGCGACATCGGCAAAACGTTCAGCGAGTTCGCGCAAGGCGGGCAATACTTCCGGCACCAGATGTGTATCCAGCAGTTCCTGCGCCGGATGTATTTCAACATAAAAGACCTCCGCCTCATCCGCCAGCTCGAGCAATGTCGCGGTACGCTCCTTGTACAGGGCGATCACTGCCTCCAGTTGCGTAGCTTCGCTTGCCTCGACACCGCGCTCCGCCAGATGGCTGCGCACCAGACCGGACAGGCGCGCATTATCGGCCTGCCTGATGTAATGCTGATTCAGCCAGCGTAATTTTTCCGGATCGAACTGTGCCGCCGATTTGCTGATATGACGCAAATCAAACCACTCGACGAATTGCTGCATGGAGAAAATTTCCTCATCGCCGTGCGACCAGCCCAAGCGCACAAGATAGTTGACCAGCGCTTCCGGCAGGAAACCATCCTGCGCATATTGCATCACGCTCACCGCACCATGCCGTTTGGATAACCGTTCGCCATCGCTGCCAAGAATCATCGGGACATGCGCGTATTGCGGCAATGCCGCACCGAGCGCCTTGAGAATATTGATCTGGCGCGGCGTGTTGTTGACATGGTCGTCGCCGCGGATAACCTGGGTGATGCCCATGTCCAGATCATCCACTACCACACAGAAATTGTAGGTCGGTGTGCCGTCGGCTCGCGCAATGATCAGGTCGTCCAGCTCGCTGTTCTCGAAAACAATCTTGCCTTTGACCATGTCATCCCAGTACGTCACACCGGAAACAGGATTCTTGAAACGTACCACCGGTTTGATGCCATCAGGTGGCGCCGGCAGGACCTTGCCCGACTCCGGTCGCCAGCGGCCGTCATAACGCGGTTTCTCGCCGCGCGCACGCTGCGCTTCGCGCATGGCCTCCAGTTCTTCCGGGGCGGTGTAACAGTGATAGGCGCTACCCTCATTCAGCATCTGCCGGATCACCGCCTTGTAGCGATCCATGCGCTGCATCTGGTAGAACGGGCCTTCGTCGCAATCCATATTCAACCAGGACATCCCGTCCAGAATTGCCTGCACCGATGCCTGCGAGGAGCGTTCCAGATCGGTATCCTCGACACGCAAAATGAAAGCCCCGCCAAGCTTGCGCGCGTAAGCCCAGGAAAACAGGGCGGTACGTGCGCCGCCGATATGCAGATAACCGGTGGGACTGGGCGCGAAACGGGTACGTATAGTCATGGGAAAACAGGCATGGTAAACAATCAAGGCGCGCATTTTACGCCACCTTGCCTGCCGCGCCATAACCAATTGACCAGCAAACGCCCGATATGATTTAATTCGCGCCCTCTTCCGGGCGGTTAGCTCAGCGGTAGAGCACTGCCTTCACACGGCAGGGGTCACTGGTTCGAACCCAGTACCGCCCACCAGTAGACAGGGTTACAGTACATTCGCCTTGACCGTATTGTCAGTATTTTCGCTCATAATGTCAGCATTCATCGCGCCGGACTCTCCTGCGACGCGGAATGCCAACGCGGCAATGGGCGGCCCGATGGTTTCAAATACAGCCACCGCGCCCAGGATAATTGCCGTGACGGTCGGCGCATGCTGCGGAAAAAGGTTGCCGGAGGTCTGGACAAGTCCAATAGCAAGCCCAGCCATCGGCATCAGAAGCATTCCGCTCGCAACGCCAGCACGAACGGGTTCCTTGAATATGGAAAACGTCGCCATGGCGCCAAGCATTTTGGCGAGACTCCGGGCAAGCACCAGCACCAATACCGCAGGGGCGAACTCGATCAACTCGTTGAGATGAAGTCCGGCACCGGCAAAAACGAATAAAACGATAAAGAAGAGTTCGAATGGCGCGCCAAACTCAAGGTTTGAAACAACCGTTTCCCGCTCCAGGTTCTTGATCAAAACACCAATCACCAGAGGGGCAAATAGCATGGAAAGTTTCAGTTGCTGTGCCAAGCCAACCGCAACGATGACTGTGCCGATGACCAGCGCAAGCTTGTATTGAGCGGCCTGCTGCGTTCTCACGGCAATCATATGCAGGCCAAAAGCCAATGCGCATCCCAGAAGCAGCGAGCCGGTGAGCTGGTACACGGGCTGAAGAACAATAGTTGTCCAGTCAGACCCGGTAGAGTAGTGCAGGGCCGGCAAGGTTGCAGAAAATACAATAAATGAAATCAGATTGTTAAGTGCCACTAGCGTCTTGGCAGATTCGGTAACTTCGCCTTTGGCGCCAACTTCGTGTGCCACGTGGAGCAACACCGCAGGAGAAGATGAAATGGTGATAGCGGCCACCAGCACAGCTACCGGCGTGGGCATGCCGAATAGATACAACACATAAAAAACCAGTCCGAATGTTGCAAAACTCTCAACCAGCGAAGTAAAAAAGAGCTTTGGGGAACGCCAGAGGATCTTGATGTCCAGCGACAAGCCAAGGCGATAAAGAATCAGGGCAAGGGCTATATCGATAAGAATCTGCGACTTGATGATTGTTTCCTGACCCAGCAGACCGATGCCGCTGGGGCCGCAGATGAAACCCACCAGCAGGAATCCTGTGATACTCGGAAGCCAGGATAAGCGATGGGCGACATAACCTCCAACGGCACCTATGATCAGCATCAAGCCAAAGGCCATGAGCGGCGTGATATCTATTGGCAAAGCGGGCAAGTAATTCATTGCGGGTCTCGAAGGTTCAGGGCAGGGGGCGCATCATGCCAGAATTGCTGTCCAATTTATCAAGAATAACTTCAAGTTTACTGTTGATCCCGGCAAGCTCATCGTGCACTGATACTCGCAGGCTTTCCACCCGGGACGATTCGGCTTCGGCCGCCAACCTCCTTGCCTCCTCCAGCTCCTTTGCCAATTTCCTGCTCTCCCACAACATCGTCAACTCTGTCTTCGCCAGCACCAGAAAGAACACAACCACGAGGACACATATGATGACAAGCATCATAACCCCAAGCGGAGCCTCAATCTGAGCCACCAGAAAGTCGAGGCTCGCCGGGGCGCTGAACGATTGCCAATTCAGCAACGCAAAAATGCCAATCAAGGCAAGCAGAACCAGAATCAGGACGGTTCGGGGTCTCATGGATTGCAACTCCTTTGTAATTAGGTATTCGGGACCCATCAATAGCGCTGATCTGGCACGATATTGTCGGTTAAACGTAAAGCATGTACCAAGGACATGCAGAATCAGGGATTAAATGGAAGGCCGGGCCTGAACTAACCGGGCAATGGAACATATGGCCGGCAATTCTCATCCTCCATGGCGCGCAGTGTTCCAGCATTTCAGCTTGCGGTCAACATGCAGAACAAGCTGAACAGGTTTCTCATCCAGAGGGTGGCTGGCGATATGATTTCGATAGCAATCGCTATTTACTTTTCTTGCCTGCTGTCGT
>JBFKMJ010000172.1:0-4145 GCA_041629915.1 Gallionella sp. | reverse complement strand
TGCTCATTCGAATCTCCTGTTAGTCGTAAGTTGTTAGACGTAAGTCGTTAGTTGATGTCGTCGCTGCGCGTTATTTTGTCTTAACTAGCGACTAACGTCTAAAGACTACAAACTGCCTTGCCATTGCGCGCGAACGGATACTTAACCACCTTCGCCGCCAGCATTTTATCGCGAATCGCCACCTGCACCGGGTCGCCGATTTGCACTTCTTTCGGCACGCGCGCCAATGCAATCGACTGGTTCAGGGTCGGCGAGAAGCTGCCGCTGGTGATCTCGCCTTCGCCATGCGCAGTGTGCACCTTCTGGTGGCCGCGCAGCACGCCGCGATCCAGCAGCACCAGCCCGACCAGTTTGCGTGTTGCTGGCGCGGCAAGCAGCGCGGTCTTGCCGATGAAGTTGCGTTCGCTTTGCAAATCCACCGTCCACGCCAGGCCGGATTCCAGCGGATTCACGCTTTCGTCCATGTCCTGCCCGTAAAGATTCATGCCGGCTTCGAGGCGCAGGGTGTCGCGCGCGCCGAGGCCGATGGGCTTTACGCCTGCTCTGGCAAGTGCCTGCCAAAGTGTTTCTGCCTGTGCGGCAGACAGCATGATTTCAAAACCGTCTTCACCGGTGTAGCCGGTACGCGCAATAAAATATTCGCCACAATCGGCCGCCTGAAAGACCTGCAGCGCTTCGGTTTTTGCGCGAACTTCAGGCAGCACTTGCCAAACCCTGGCGCGCGCATTCGGCCCCTGCACCGCGATCATCGCCAGTTCGGGATGGTCTTTGATTTCCAGTTGTGGCGTCCCCCTATCCAACTTTCCCCCGCTTGCGGGAGAAAGGGCAACCGTCGCACCTCCCTCAGGGAGATGCCCCTTGAATGCTGCTGCCTGCTGCTTCATCCACGCGATATCCTTGTCGGCGGTGCCCGCATTCACCACGATGCGGAACCATGCTTCGCCCATGAAATACACGATCAGGTCGTCGATTACGCCGCCGTTTTCCAGCAGCATGCAGGAATACAGCGCCTTGCCGGGCGTGGTGAGCTTGTCCACATTATTCGCCAGCAGGGTGCGCAGGAACGCGCGTACGCCGTCGCCCTTCACATCCACCACGCGCATGTGCGACACGTCGAACATGCCGCTGTCGTTGCGTACCTGATGATGTTCGTCGATTTGCGAGCCGTAGTTCACCGGCATGTCCCAGCCGCCGAAATCGACCATTTTTGCGCCCATTGCGCGGTGTGCTGCGTTGAGCGGAGTTTGTTTTAGCGTCATACCGGTTTTCCAGAAATGAAAAAAGGCGCAGCACGAAATCGTGCTGCGCCCCATCTGTCCTTGGTACCTGAGAGATTGCAACCTGCGTTGCGTGCCCCTTCGGTGGCCGGTAATCCAGCACTCTCCAGATTTGCCTATCCCAATAGTTCGTGAGCCTGAGCGGTTGCGGGTGTTGCGCCTTCGGCGGTGTCAGCATTGTTGAGGCGACTGACACGCTCTCCCATTGGTCTGAACGGCGGAGCGAATTATGCCGGAAAGGTGGTGGTCTGACAAACAATCTGTCAGGGGATATTCCCGCCGCTCACCCGCTCGATGCCCGCCAGGTCGCGCGCCGAAAACACCCCGGCGTACCCGTTCTGGTGAAGCAATTCGCGCGCCCGTTCAGCCTGGTCATAGCCGTGCTCGAACAGCAGCCAGCCGCCGTGGTTGAGATGCGCCTTCGCACTCGCGACGATGCGGCGGATGTCGTTCAGCCCGTCCGTGCCGGAAGCCAGTGCGCTGCGCGGTTCGAAGCGCAAATCGCCCTGCGCGAGATGTGCGTCATCATCGGCAATGTAGGGAGGATTGGAGACGATCAGATCGTAGCGTTCGCCCGCCAGCGCCGCAAACCAGTCGCTGCGCAGCAGGCGCACGTTGGCGATGTTCAGGCGCTGCGCATTCTCCCGCGCCACGTCCAGTGCCTCCTGCGAGGCGTCAACCGCGGTCACCTCGACATCCGGTCGCGCATGGGCAACAGACAGCGCAATCGCGCCGCTGCCGGTGCCCAGATCGAGCACGCGGAACAGGCTCCCTCTCCCGTAGGCGGGATAACCAGCGACTTGGGCATCGTTTTTTGATGGCCTAGTCGAATGGCTAGTTGTTTTACCAGAGGGTTGGGGTGAGGGGATGGATTGCGGGATGTGTTGCAACGCCAGCTCGACCAGCAATTCCGTATCGGGCCGCGGAATCAGCGTCGCGGGCGTGACCCTGAAGTTCAGCCCGTAAAATTCGCGCTCGCCCAGGATGTGGGCGATGGGTTCGCCGCTTAAGCGCCGCTCGAATAACGCGGCGTAACTTTCCTGCTGTTCAGTGTCTAGGATTTGTTCGGGATGGGTGAGCAGGTAAGCGCGGTTCACACGCAATACGGCTTGAAGCAGACATTGCACCTCGATGCGCGCGCAGCTGGCATCCATCGATAGTGCGGCTTCCAGCGCAGTTTTATCTTGGGTCAGGAGGGATTGGATGGTGTGTGGCATGAACGCTATCCATTTTACGATAAGCGGGTTCGCATTTTTTCAGGAATTGCTTATCGCTTCGCCGCGCTCTTGTACACCGCATTGCGTTCGCGCTTGCCTACCGCGACGACTACAACCAGCAGTACCTTGTCGCGTACCTCATACACCAGACGATAGCCCGCGTCGCGCAGTTTGATTTTGTAGCGATCCTTGTGGCCGGACAGTCTGGCTGAAGGAATACGGGGGGTATGCAGACGCTCGACGAGTTTTTTCTTGAGCACCTCGCGCACTGAGCTATCCAGTTTCTTCCATTCTGCCAGCGCGTCTGGATGGAAACTCAGCTCATAGATCATCCAGCTTCACCTTGATGGGGCGCTTGCCGTCTTTCAGGCGTGCATCAGCAAGTTCGTTGAGTTCGGCGTCTTCCAGCTTGTCCATCAAAGTTTCATACGCCTTGGCGGGGATGCAATAGAAGGTAGGTTCGTTGCGGTTGAGAATCGCCACCGGAAAACCTTCCCCCGCCGCGACCGTCGCCATCGGGTTCTTCTTCAGTTCGGAAACACTGGCGGTCGTCGATGCCAGGATTACATGTGCCATGATTGCCTCTGAGGGTTATTAAGTGTGCCGAAAATAGCACCCTTAACAGGTCTTGGCAATAGGTGACCTAGATGCTCTCTTCCGACATCGCGGCAAGCTGTTCGGCCTGGTGTTCTGCCATCAGCGCGCCGGTGAGTTCGCCGATGTCGCCGTCCATGATCGCGTCCATCTTGTACAGCGTCAGGTTGATGCGATGGTCGGTGACGCGGCCCTGCGGGAAGTTGTAGGTGCGGATGCGTTCGGAGCGGTCGCCGCTGCCGACCAGGCTCTTGCGCGTGGCGGCGATGCTGGCCTGCTGCTCGCGCACCTGTGTGTCCATGATGCGCGCCGCCAGCACGCGCATTGCCTGCGCCTTGTTCTGGTGCTGCGAGCGGCCGTCCTGGCATTCGACCACGACGCCGGTCGGCAGATGGGTGATGCGCACGGCCGAATCGGTCTTGTTGATGTGCTGCCCGCCCGCGCCGGAGGCACGGAAGGTGTCGATGCGCAGATCGGCGGGGTTCAGTGTTACTTCGTCCACCTCGTCCACTTCCGGCATGACCGCCACGGTGCAGGCCGAGGTGTGCACGCGACCCTGTGTCTCGGTGGTGGGGACGCGCTGAACGCGGTGCGCGCCGGATTCGAACTTGAGTACCGAGTATGCGCCCTGGCCGACAATGCGCGCGATGATCTCCTTGTAGCCGCCGACCTCGCCGGGACTTTCCGAAATGACCTCGACCTGCCAGCGCTTGCGCTCGGCGAAGCGCGCATACATGCGGAACAGGTCACCGGCGAACAGGGCCGCCTCGTCACCGCCGGTGCCGGCGCGAACTTCCAGGAACACGTTGCGCTCGTCGTTGGGGTCCTTGGGCAGCAGTTGCACTTCCAGTTCGCGGTCGAGCTGCGCGAGGCGTGCTTCGCCCTGTTCGATCTCGGATGCGGCGAATTCCTTCATCTCCGGGTCGGCTGCCATTTCCTTTGCGGCCCCGATGTCGGCCTGGCAAGTCTGGTAGGCGCGATACAACTCCACCACCGGTTCGAGCTCGGCGCGCTCGCGACCGAGCTTGCGGAACGTATCCATGTCGCGGGTAGCTTC
>JBFKMJ010000171.1:0-4152 GCA_041629915.1 Gallionella sp. | reverse complement strand
CAAGGAACGTGCACATGACGCACAGATCATCGCCAAGGTCGAGAAATATCTGAAGGATCACGACACCAGCGGACTGGATATCAGGATCATGGCACCGGCCGATGCCTGCCGCGCGTCGCTTGAGCGCATCCGTCAGGGCAAGGACACGATTTCCGTCACCGGCAACGTGCTGCGCGACTATCTGACCGACCTGTTCCCGATTCTCGAGTTGAATACCAGCGCCAAGATGCTGTCGATCGTCCCGCTGATGAACGGCGGCGGCCTGTTCGAAACCGGCGCGGGCGGTTCGGCGCCGAAGCATGTGCAGCAGTTCCAGGAAGAAGGTTATTTGCGCTGGGATTCGCTGGGTGAGTTTCTCGCGCTTGCCGTGTCGCTGGAACACCTCGCGCGGACCTTCAAGAACGACAAGGCGCAGGTGCTGGCGGAAACGCTGGATCAGGCCAACGGCCAGATCCTCGACAACGACCGCTCGCCGGCGCGCAAGGTCGGCGAACTGGACAACCGTGGCAGCCATTTCTATCTCGCGCTGTACTGGGCGCAGGCGCTTGCCGCGCAGACCCAGGACAAGGAGCTGCAGGCGCATTTCGCTCCCCTGGCCAAGACGCTGACGGAAAACGAGGGCAAGATCAATGCCGAATTGATCGCAGCCCAGGGCAAACCGGTGGATATGGGTGGGTACTATCTGCCGGACTTTGACAAGACGTCAAAGGCCATGCGCCCCAGCGCAACACTTAATGCGGCCCTGGCCTCTATTGGCTAAAACGGGAAGGGGAGAGAGAAGGGTGGTGGGGCTTTTACCCATCCCCTTCACACTCTCCCCTTCCGCGGTTTTTTATCGATAACGAATTTAGGAAATCCCCATGAACTTGCATGAATATCAGGCCAAGCAGGTGTTGCGCGAATATGGCATTGCCACACCGCGCGGCGCGGCGATAGACGGCGCTTCCCAGGCGGACGGCGCGATGGCGGAACTGGGCGGCAGCGCCTGGGTGGTCAAGGCGCAGATCCACGCCGGCGGACGCGGCAAGGCTGGCGGCGTGAAACTGGTGCGCTCGCCCGAGGCACTCAAGGAAGCGGTGCATGCACTGCTCGGCAAACAGCTGGTGACCTACCAGAATGCGCCGGAAGGCCAGATGGTTTCGCGTCTGCTGATCGAAGAAACGCTGCCGATCGCGCGTGAGCTTTACCTCAGTCTGACAGTGGACCGCGAAACCGAGCGCGTGGCGCTGGTTGCGTCGAGCGAGGGCGGCATGGAGATCGAGGAAGTCGCACATGCTTCTCCGGAGAAAATTCTCAAGGAATTCTGCGACCCGCTGCTCGGCCTGCAGGATTTCCAGTGCCGTGCGCTGGCTTTCGGTCTGGGCCTGCAAGGCGCACAGATCGGCGAGTTCGGCAAGCTGGCGAAGAATCTGTACCGCCTGTTCATCGACAACGATCTGGCCATGGTCGAAATCAACCCGCTGATCGTGACGGACGCCGGCAACCTGGTGGCGCTCGACTGCAAGATCGGTGTGGACGACAACGCGGTGTTCCGCCACAAGAACCTGGCCGCAATGAACGATAACAGCCAGATCGACCCGAAGGAAGTCGCCGCAAAAGAGTGCGACATCAGCTACATCGCCCTTTCCGGCAACATCGGCTGCATGGTCAACGGCGCCGGTCTGGCGATGGCGACCATGGATCTGGTCAAGCTGCATGGCGGTGAGCCGGCCAATTTTCTCGACGTTGGCGGCGGCGCCACGGAAGAGGTGGTGGCCAAGGCATTCAAGATCATTCTGTCCGACAGCAACGTTAAGGCCGTCCTGGTCAATATTTTCGGCGGCATCATGCGCTGCGACATCATCGCTGCGGGCATCATCGCCGCGGTCAAGGAGGTGGGCGTGAAAGTGCCGGTCATCGTGCGGCTGGAAGGCACCAACGTCGAGCTCGGTCAGAAGTTGCTCGCCGAGAGCGGCGTCGGCGTGATTTCCGCCAGCGACCTGACCGATGCGGCCAAGCAGGCCGTTGCCGCAGTTCAGTGATATAGGAAAACACCATGAGCATTCTCGTAAACAAAGATACCAAAGTCCTGTGCCAGGGGTTCACCGGCAAGCAGGGTACCTTTCATTCCGAACAGGCCATCGCCTATGGCACCAGGATGGCCGGCGGCGTGACGCCGGGCAAGGGCGGGCAGACCCACCTTGGCCTGCCGGTCTTCAACACCATGCGCGATGCCGTGCGCGACACCGGCGCAACCGCTTCGATGATCTATGTGCCGCCCGGCTTTGCCGCTGACGGCATCATGGAAGCGGCAGACGCGGGCGTGAAGGTCATCGTCTGCATCACCGAGGGCATTCCGGTGCTGGACATGCTCAACGTCAAGGCGGCGCTCAAGGCCAACGATGCCATTCTGATCGGCCCCAACTGCCCCGGCATCATCACGCCGGACGAGTGCAAAATCGGTATCATGCCCGGCTTCATCCACCAGAAGGGCAAGGTCGGCGTGGTATCGCGTTCCGGCACGCTCACCTACGAGGCGGTGTTCCAGACCACCCGGCTCGGGTTGGGCCAGTCCACCTGCGTCGGTATCGGTGGCGACCCGATCAAGGGACTGGATTTCATCGACTGTCTGAAGATGTTCCAGGAAGACCCGGAGACCGAGGCGATCATCATGGTTGGCGAGATTGGCGGCAACCGCGAAGAAGCGGCGGCGGAATACATCAAGGCGCACGTCACCAAGCCGGTGGCCGGCTACATCGCCGGGCAGACCGCGCCCAAGGGCAAGCGCATGGGCCATGCCGGCGCGATCATCGCCGGCGGCAAGGGACTGGCATCGGACAAGATGGCCGCGCTGGAAGCCGCCGGTGTGGTGGTGGCCCAATCGCCTGCCGGACTGGGTGAGGCAGTGGTCGAAGCAATCAAGAGAAAAGCCAAGTAAGGATGCCGGGCGCGGCATTTCCTTCGCGGGAAGTGTCGTGTTCTTCCTGATTAAAGGGCGCGGCTTATCGCGCCCTTTTGTTTTTCTTCAAATAAACGCGTCACGCCGGTGCAGTGATTGTCAGCCTGATCAACGGCAAGAGCGCATGGGTCGGTCATGCAAAATGCTGCGCTGATAGGGTGTGGTTGCTGGAGGAATGGTATGATGCGCGCCTTGTTTGGTGTGCGCTGAAGCCGCCTGTTGCAATGTCATTAGCAATGGATGCAAAACATGAAAAGCAGTGAGATTCGCCAGAAATTCCTGGATTTTTTCGCCTCGAAAGGCCACACCATCGTTGCCTCCAGTTCGCTGGTGCCGCACGAGGACCCGACGCTGCTGTTCACCAACGCCGGGATGAACCAGTTCAAGGATGTGTTCCTCGGTTTCGACAAGCGCCCGTACACGCGCGCCGCATCCAGCCAGAAATGCGTGCGCGCCGGCGGCAAGCACAACGATCTGGAGAACGTCGGTTACACCGCGCGCCATCACACCTTCTTCGAGATGCTCGGCAACTTCAGCTTCGGCGATTACTTCAAGCGCGATGCGATCAAGTATGCCTGGGAGCTGCTGACCGATGTCTATCAATTGCCCAGCGAGAAGCTCTGGGTGACGGTGTATGCCGAGGACGACGAGGCCTATGACATCTGGGTGAAGGAAATCGGCGTGCCTGCCGATCGCGTGATCCGCATCGGCGACAACAAGGGCGCGCGCTACGCCTCGGACAATTTCTGGATGATGGGCGACACCGGCCCGTGCGGCCCGTGCACGGAAATATTTTTCGACCACGGCGCGGATATCTGGGGCGGCCCGCCGGGCAGCGCCGAGGAAGACGGCGACCGCTACATCGAAATCTGGAATAACGTGTTCATGCAGTTCAACCGCGACGAGCACGGTGTGATGCACCCGCTGCCCAAGCCGAGCGTCGACACCGGCATGGGGCTCGAGCGCATCGCCGCGGTGCTCCAGGGCGTGCATTCGAACTACGACATCGACCTGTTCCAGCGCCTCATCGCGGCGGCAGCGCGCGAGACCGGCCGGGACGATCTGGCCAGCCCGAGCCTGAAGGTGCTCGCAGATTGCGTCGAGGGGCTCCCCCCACACGAGCCTCCGCCCGGGGTTGAGGACCGGCCACATCAGCCGAACGAAGGTGCGGAGGTCAGTGACCGCGAGCCGGAGGGCGAGCTCGACGAGGGCCT
>JBFKMJ010000170.1:0-4155 GCA_041629915.1 Gallionella sp. | reverse complement strand
TGCCGTCAGCATTCTGGTTTCAGCAGTGGCCACACATGCAGAAGAACAGCTTGCGCTGAACGATACACTGGCCGACTCTGCCATCCCGCTGACACTCCTGACCGCGCGTAATATCCGACTGGAACTGATTCCGGACAGTGAGCTGGTGGAGAGCGACCTGTGGGAGCGTATCCGTAACGGTTTTGCCATGCGCGAGCTCAACAGCCCATTGGTGGCAAGACATGAGAAATGGTATGCCCGTCACCCGGACTATGTCATGCGCATGACCGAGCGTGCGCGCCGCTATCTGCACTATATTACGGTTGAAGTGGAACGGCGCGGGATGCCGAGTGAAATCGCCCTGTTACCGATGATAGAGAGCGCGTTCAATCCGGATGCATTTTCCTCTGCGCGCGCCTCCGGTATCTGGCAGTTCATGCCCTATACCGGCAAGAAATTCGGGATGGAGCAGAACTGGTGGTATGACGGTCGGCGCGATGTCATCAGTGCAACCAACGGCGCGCTGGACTACCTGCAGAAGCTGCACGGCATGTTTGGCGATTGGGAGCTGGCGCTGGCTGCCTACAATTGGGGCGAAGGGGCGGTGCAACGTGCGCAGGCGCGCAATCGCAAGCGTGGCTTGCCGGTGAACTATTCCAGCCTGAAAATCCCCAAAGAGACGCGCAATTATGTGCCGAAGCTGATGGCGGTGAAGAATATCATTGCCGATCCGGCCGCTTTTGGCCTGGTGCTGCAGGACATCCCGGACGTGCCCTACTTTGCCGCCGTTTCGACCACCAAACATATCGATGTAAAGCTGGCCGCGCAGCTGGCCGACATTTCAATGGAAGAGTTCGAGGCGCTGAATCCCGCACACAACCGCCCGGTCATCCTGCAGGATAGCAGCGACCTGATCCTGTTGCCGGTAGATGCTGTGGAAACCTTCAGCGCCAACATGGAAAACTACGACAAACCGCTGGTCAGCTGGCAGCCGTATAAACCCAAAAAGGGCGAACGTCTTGACCGCCTTGCCCCGCGCTTCGGCCTTTCCGTGGAGAAACTCCGGTCAGTAAACGGGCTTTCCCGGCGTGCCAAAGTCAGCAACGGGCAAACATTGCTGGTGCCGGTTAATGACGATGAAAGCGAAGCCGATGATGAATTTGCGGCATTCAATATGCAACTCGCCGCCAACGACGACTTGCGCGTGACCCGACATGTTGTTCGCAGGGGCGAAACACCGGGCGGTCTGGCACGCCGTTACGGTGTCAGCCTTGCCAAGCTGAAGCAGTGGAACGGGCAGATGAAAATAATCAGGATAGGTCAGCGTATCATTGTTGGGAAAAAAGTATCCCGAAGCCGCCGAACCCGATCGTCAGATCGTTCGGATAAAGTGGCGCAAACAGACAATTCGTTGAAGAAGGGTATTTAGTTCCGCGGCAATAACCTGGCAGAAAGCGCGACGATGTAGCTGTATCCCCTCCACACTCGCCACCCACCCCTTGCCAGTCCGACCAATCCTCGCTTGCGAACAACAAGCAGAGTCACCGCGCTGGCGACAAGTATTGGCCTGGAACGCAGAAAATGCACGGCCACACGGCACTTGTCGGCAAACGCCAGCGGGGCTTCCCAGCGGGTGCCGATCTGGGCCGCCTGTTCACGTTGCGAGGCGATTTTTGCCAACAGCTCCCCGCGGCGCTGCATCACTTCAAACATCTGCCTATTCATGGCGGGTACTCAGATGCTCCCTGTCCCTGGAAAACTCGGCCAGACTGACGGAAAACAGTCTGGATTTTGTCGCCATCCTGCTGCGCAACAGCATCGCCGTCAGTATGCCCAGCGCAAAGAAAACAACACTCAATGTACCGAGCACGGCAAGACGGTGCTCATCCCAGAACAGCACCACGATGAACGCCGTGAGCAGTAACACGCCGACGCCGAAGCAGAACAGCATGCACAAGGCAAAAAAGAGCATCTGCGTTAAATGCAGACGCTCTTCCTGAAGTTCATTTGCCAGCAGTTCCAGCCGTGTCGAAACGACAGACGTCAGCGTTGACAGCAGCCGCTTGACCGACTCCATCAGACTCGAACCTGCCTCCGGCATCGTTTAACGACCGCGTGAAATCAGCATGCCCACAATCAGGCCGGCACCGGCAGCGATGCCGACTGCGCGCCAGGGGTTTTCATGAACATACTCGTCAGTCGCAATTGCGGCCTGCTTGGTTTTCGCAACCATGGCCTCCTCGGCGACGACAAGGCGCGCCTTGGCAGCGGCCAGGTTTTCCTGGATACGCTCACGCGCCGCCGCCACCTTTTCACCGGCCTGGCCGGCCGTCGCACGCAGCAGCTCTTCGGCATCAGTCACCACCACACGCAAATCATGCATGAGCTTTTCCTTGCCGACATCGCTTTCTGAATTGACTGATTTGGGACTCATCATTTACTCCTTGAATTGTTACGTTAAAAATTTTGAATATTGCCGTATGACATTCGATAGTTATCAGCCTGCTACCGCTTCCTTTGTAATCCAAAGCCACCGGCACGTCAACTGGAAACAGAGCTATTGCCGTACAAATGGCAGCACGCGCTGTGCGTTGCCGAAATCCTCGTGTGCGCAGGGTAAATTTCCCTGCATTGTGGCATGGCATGCAAGCAGCGCGGCTCAAAATGACAGCCCGGCGGCGGATGGGCGGGCGACGGCAAGTCGCCTTCCAGTCTGATTCTCTCGACGCCCTTGCCGTCAATGCGCGGCACGGCAGACAACAGCGCCTGGGTATAGGGATGCCTGGGCGCGCGCAGCACTTCTTCAGCCGTGCCACGCTCGACGATGCGTCCGAGATACATCACGCACACCTCGTGCGCGATGTATTCCACTACCGAGAGGTTGTGGGTGATGAACAAATAGCTCAGGTTCAAATCCTGTTGCAGCGACTTCAGCAGATTCAGAATTTGCGCCTGCACCGAGACATCCAGCGCGCTGGTCGGCTCGTCACAGATCAGCAGTTGCGGGGATACCGCCAGCGCGCGCGCGATCGCAATGCGCTGGCGCTGCCCCCCGGAAAACTCGTGCGGATAGCGCCACTTGGCGTTGCGCACCAGGCCGACCTGGTCGAGCAAGGTGTCGAGCAGGGTTTGGCGCGCCGCACTGCCGTTGCCGATATTCAGCGCGGCCATGCCCTCTTCGAGAATTTCCGCGACGCGCATTTTCGGGTTCAGTGACGCGTAGGGATCCTGAAACACCATCTGCATCGCGCAACGCCGGGTGCGCAGTTCGCGTGGCGCAAGTCCGGTCAGTTCATGCCCGGCAAACCGCACGCTGCCCGCGGTAGGCGGAATCAATTGCAGCAACGCCTTGCCCAGTGTGGTCTTGCCGCAGCCGGATTCGCCGACCAGCGCCAGCGTGCGCCCCTGCGGTATCTCAAGCGACACGCCATCAACGGCCTTTACCTGTCCGATTGTGCGTTGCAGGATGCCCTTGCGGATCGGGAAGTGGACTTGCAGGTCATTGACTTGCAGGATCGGAGACTGAGCTCCTCTCTCCCGCTGGCGGGAGAGAGGGTGAGGGTGATGGGAAGAAGGTGGTTTTTCTCGCTCCTCGCCCCTCGCTCCTCGCTCCTCATAAAGATGGCATCTCACCCCGCGTCCATCCTCCAGTTTTGTCCAATCCGGCATCTGTTCGCCGCATAACGCCCACGCCTTGCTGCAACGCGGCGTGAAGCGGCATCCCTGCGTGATGCTGCCCAGCGGCGGCACGCTGCCGGGAATGGCGGCCAGCGGCTGGTCGCGCCGTGCCGCATTGGGCAGGGCGGCGAATAGTTGCTGCGTGTAAGGGTGCAACGGCTGTGCGAACAATTGCTCGCGGCTGGCCTGTTCGACGATTTGTCCGGCATACATCACGCCGACGTGATGCGCCATTTCCGCCACCACGCCGAGGTCGTGGGTAATCAGCAACAGCGCCATGCCGCTGGCATTCTGGGTGTCGCGCAACAGTTGCAGCACCTGTGCCTGGATCGTCACGTCCAGCGCAGTCGTCGGCTCGTCGGCGATCAGCAGTTTCGGCTGCCCGGCCAGCGCCATCGCGATCATCACGCGCTGCTTCATTCCGCCGGAAAACTGGAACGGATATTCCGTCACGCGCTGCTTCGCATCTGGAATGCCGACCTGATCCAGCAGTTCCGC
>JBFKMJ010000169.1:0-4162 GCA_041629915.1 Gallionella sp. | reverse complement strand
TCCGGCTTGCCGTGGAAGGAACGCAAGAAAAACATGCGCGCCGCATTCTGCTGCGATGCCGATCTGACCGGCAAACACGTCGCGCTGGTGGATGATGTGCTGACCACCGGCGCCACCCTGAACGCGCTTGCCGAGGCAGTACAGCAACGCGGCGCGTTGACTGTCAACGTGTGGGTAGTGGCGAGAACGCTGCCGCATTCAGGATACTGAATCCCAAATCCCAAATCCTGCTTTAGAGCTCTCTGAGCTTCTGCTGCACAAACGCCTCCAATTCAGGGTTGAGCATTTTCGATTCGAGTGCGCGCCGGTAGGCATTCCTCGCATCCTCGTCGCGCTGCACCGCCTGCAGGGAAATCCCGTAACCCATGAGCCAGACGCCGTTACCCGGGACAAGTTGCAGCACAATCTGATAATGCGTGATCGCCTCCTTGTGCCGCCCCTGGCGTTGCAGCAATGCAGCATAAAATGCCTGGTAGTCGGCCTGTGAGTCGGCATGGGGCAGGGATTTTTCCAGCGTGGCCATAGCCTCATCGATCGTGCCGCGCTCTACCTGCAAGCGTGCCAGCAGCATGGCAAATCCGGTATGTTCCGGTTTGCTCTTCAGCCCGTCCTGCAGCACCCGCCCGGCATCCGCGCCGCGCCTGCTTTCCAGCAGCAGAGCCACCAGAGCCTGGCGCGCCGCATCATGGCCCGCATCCAGATGCAACGCTGCCTCATATCCCGCTATCGCTTCGTTAACATGCCCCTGCTGCATCAACGCCACCGCATTGTGGAATTCCGCATCGGCCTGCTGGGCAGGGCTGACCTGCTTCATCGGCAGCACGTCACCCAAGGGCTGAGGAGCGTTTTCTGCAACAGGAGCGGCGGGCTGCGCCGGTCGCAGAATGTCTGCTTTCCTGTCCGGCTTTGCCGCATGTTCTTCGGCTCTGCCCGGCGCGACACTCTCTTTCGGCTCCCGCAAACTGGAAGGCAACGGTATCGAGTGCAATTCAAAACTCAGCCGCGCGGCGGGCAAAAACATCTGTGTCGCCTGCGGCACTTCCTGCAGCTCATCGGCCAGAACGGCGGAAGGGGGTGCGATTTCCGGCATGGCGGCCGGTTGCTCAGGCTCGTAAGCGCCCGGGGAATTGCCTGCCTTTGGCGCTGCAGCCACTGCCGCAACATCAGGGTTGCGCATGGGCATCTTTTGCCACGCGGCAAATCCGATTGTCAGCACTAACCCCAGCATCAGCAACGGCATGGCGGACTTGCGCCTGATTTGCGGCACGGCACGCACCATGTCCTGTGCCGGTGCATCATGCGCACCGCGCTGTTCGAGTTGATTGAGCACCTGGTTGATAACGCTCATTGCAAAACGCTCCATGCGACCACAAGCGAAGCGATCACTGCCACGCCAACCAGCGCCACTGCCCAGGGCAGCCAGTCGCGGCGCACTTCCGGCGTGTCCGTCGCCGCATCACGAACATGCTTGGGCAACACCCGCTGCCTGCCCTCGCCAAACGCCAGCATCAATGCCTTGTGCGCAATGATGTTGACCAGCCTTGGCGTGCCGCCGGTGATGCGATGCAGTTTGCTCACTGCGTTCTTGCTGAAGAGCGTTTCGCCGGCGTACCCCGCCACCGCCATGCGATGGCGCAAATAGCGTTCCAGCTCATCCCGGTGCAATCCCTGCAGTTCATATTGAAAGCTGATGCGCTGACGCAACTGGCGTATCGAATGATGCTGCAGCCGCTCGTTCAACTCCGGCTGACCGAACAACACCACCTGCAACAGCTTGCGCTTCTCGGTTTCAAGGTTGGTCAACAGGCGCAGCACTTCCAGGCTTTCCAGCGGCATTGCCTGCGCCTCATCCAGGCAGACCAGCGCGCGCTGTCCGTTGCGCGCGCAATCCAGCAGGGCACGTGTCAGACCTTTCAGCAACAGATGCTGATCAATATCCTTCTCCAGCGGGATGCGGAACTCTTCCGCCAGCGCCAGCAACAGGCTGCGTGGCTCAAGATAGGGATTGGGAATATAAGCCGTGATGAAACGCGGTGGTGCCGACTGTGTACTGATCGCCGGGTCCTGCGTTCCGATCAGCGTGGTGGCCTGCCTCCCCTGGTTCAGGGTGGCAAGAAATTTGCGGCACAGCAAAGTTTTGCCATGACCCACCTCGCCGGTAATCTTGATGAATCCCTCTCCATTGCGCGCCGCCACCAGCAAAGTATTGAGTGCCTCCTGGTAGCTGGTGTGGGCAAAGAAAAAATTGGTGTCGGGTGTCAGTCCGAAAGGCGGCTCGCGTAAGCCGAAGTGTCGTAGATACATCTCACTGCTTGACAGCAGAACCCGTCATGCGGCTAAAACGGTCCCGACTGTGCCTGATGTCCTGCGACCAATCCTTGTCGTTATCCACCACGGTCGGCTTCAGCAATATGACCAGTTCGCGCTTTTCGTTGCGCTTGCTGGTCTGCCCGAACAGGGGGTTATTCTTGGACAAGCCGGGCAAGCCGGAGCGATCATCAAAGGTCGCCTGGCGCATCAGCCCGCCGATGGCAACAATCTGCCCGTCCCTGACGCGCACGATGCTGTCGGTTTCGGAAACGGAACTGGAAGCCAGCGGCAGATTCAATGTGCCGCCCACGCCGCCAACATCCACTGTCTTGTTCACCGTGGTCACCAGGCTCACCGATGGGTGAATGTGCAGAATGATCTCGTTGTTCTGGTCAATGCGCGGCGTCACGTCCAGCGCAATGCCGGAGAAGAATGGCTGCAGCGTTACGCTCGGCGTGGAAGTGGTGGCCGTTCCGGTCGTGGTGGTGGTGGAAACATTGGTCACGAAAAACTCGTCTGTTCCGACCTTCAGCACTGCCTTCTGATTGTTAAGCGTGGCGATACGCGGGCTGGACAGCACATGGACGTTGCCCTGCGATTCCAGAAAATTGAGCAACGCAGCAAAATTACTGGTCTGAAAGGCCATGCCGAACAATGCTCCCCCGGCGGCTGTTGCCTCATTGGCCAGACTCGTCCCCGGTATTGCAGTCAGCGACCCACCGCCGTCAAGCACCGATGTAACACCTGCAACACTCGGTGCCAACGCCGCGCCACTGCCAACCTGTCCGATCGAAACCGCACTGTTCGGCCCGCTCTTGAATGCCGCCCAGTTAACCCCTGACTGAAAACCGTCGTTGAGTTGCACTTCGATAATCTTCGCCTCGAGTATCACCTGCCGCTCGATGGAAATCTGCGATGCCCTGAGGTAGGCCGCGATATTTTTCAGTTCATCCGGCATTGCGCGTACCACGATCACCCCGGACATCGGGCTTATCACCACGCTGCGCCCCTTTTCACTGCCCACAATCGCAGTCAGCGCCTTGCCCAGTTCGTCCCAGAAATCCGTACTGGACGTCATGCTTACCTTGCTGCTATCCAGCCCGCGCGAGGTCGCGCTGGAAGTGGTGGTTGTGGGAGTGGCGGTCGTGCCGGATGAGGATCCAGTCGGGCTATCCGACACCGAACCGGATGTCACGCGCAACGAAGACTTGCCTTCGCGCAATCCGGTCAGATAATTCACCTGAAAAAGGCGTGTTTGCAGCGACAGCGACTGGATGTAGATGCGTGTGCCGTCAAGCTTGTAGTCGTAACCATATATCTCATGTATCGCTTCCAGCGCTTCGAACACCGTGACATCCTTGAGATTGAGAGAGATATTGCCGCTGACTTCAGGATGCAGCAGCATGCTGTAGCGCGTGCCGGAAACGATGGCCATGAACACCTGACCGACCGGCGTATTGTCCACCGTCAGGTCAAATCTGGTTTCCGGCAGCTTGCTTTCCAACTTCGGCATGATGGCTGACAGCGGCGGCAACAGGGCATTGCCCACCGCATCGGGTTTGTCTGGTTGCAGGCTATCCTGCACAGCAAGGTTCATTTCGCGCTGAATGGCTTCCGCCGTGGTGTTTTTATCACCTGGTGCAGCGCACCCTGCCAGTAACAGCAGCGTGCTCAGCCATAATAAATTCCTCATCCCCACTCCTTAACGCGCGACGGGCTTGTCTTTGTGTCTGCCGGTCCGCACCTTGCCTGCAGCCGGTTGCGGATTCGTCATTATTTCTTTACTGCTGGTCATTCTAACACCAGGAAACAACGTCAAGACCTGCCTCCCCTGCGCACTCTTCAACACAAC
>JBFKMJ010000168.1:0-4165 GCA_041629915.1 Gallionella sp. | reverse complement strand
TCTTCGGATCGATCAGCCGGCCGTTCTTGATGTGGATATTCATACCGTCGCTCCTGCCAATATGCTCATCACCGCCATGCGGATGGCGATGCCGAAGGTCACCTGTGACATGATTACCGAGCGCGGCCCGTCGGCGACGCTGGAATCGATTTCGATGCCGCGGTTCATCGGTCCCGGGTGCATCACGATGGCATCCGGTCTGGCGTTCGCCAGCTTCTCTTCGGTAAGGCCGTAGTATTTGAAATATTCCTGTGCCGAAGGCAGGGCCGCACCCTGCATGCGCTCGTTTTGCAGGCGCAGCATCAGCACCACATCCACGTCGCGCAGGCCTTGCGCCATGTCGTGATAGACCTGTACGCCGAGATTTTCCACCATGGCAGGCAGCAGGGTCTTGGGGGCGATGACGCGCACTTCCGGCACACCGAGCGTGGTCAGCGCGTGGATTTGCGAGCGCGCCACGCGCGAATGCAGCATGTCGCCGACGATGGCCACGCGCAGGTTGTGAAATTCCTTCTTGTAATGGCGTATGGTGAACATGTCCAGCAGTGCCTGGGTGGGATGCGCGTGGCGGCCGTCGCCGGCGTTGATGACGTGAATCTCCGGCGCTACATGCCTGGCGATGAAGTGCGCCGCGCCGCTTTGCGCGTGGCGCACCACGAACATGTCGGCGTGCATCGCGCACAGGTTGTCCACGGTATCCAGCAGGGTCTCGCCCTTGCTGGTTGAAGACGAGCCGATGTTGAGATTGACCACATCGGCAGAAAGGCGCTTGGCCGCGATCTCGAACGTGGTGCGGGTGCGCGTGCTGTTCTCGAAGAACACGTTGAAGACCGACTTGCCGTGCAGCAGCGGAACTTTCCTGATTTCATTTCCATCGGCTGCGTCGAGGAAGGTTGCGGCACGGTCGAGGATGTCGCGCACGATGCGTGCCGGCAAGCCCTCGGTCGTCAGCAGGTGCTGGAGTTCGCCATTTTTGTTGAGTTGTGGGTTATTCATACAATCTGTCCCGCTGCGGGTTCGTCAAAATAGGCCTGCAATATCTGTTGCGCGGCATATTGGTCGATCAGGTTTTTCTGTTCCCTGCCGTGGATGCCCTGTTCGCTCAAAGCTGCGCTGGCGGCGAGCGAAGTATAACGCTCATCGACCAGAATCGTCGGCAAATTAAACCGCCCCTTGAGGCGGTTGGCGAAGCGGCGGCACAACGCGGTCAGTTCGTGCGGCGATCCGTCTTCATTGCTCGGCAGCCCCACCACGAGCGCGGCTGGTCGCCATTCGGCAAGCAGCGCGGCAATTCCGGCAAAGCGCCGCTCGTTCTTTTCTTCGTTGATCGTGGTCAGCGGATTGGCGCGGCGCAGCAGGGTATTGCCGACTGCGATGCCGATGCGCCTGGTGCCGAAATCAAACGCGAGAAAAGTGCCTTCCGGAAAGCAGGGCGTTGTTGCGCGCTCTTTTCTGTCTTCTGTCGGCGTAGCGTCTGTCCCCAGTCTTCTGTCGTCAGGCATGCCCGGCATTTTCAACCAGCGAGGCGTAGTCCACGCCGAGCAGGGCCATTGCCGCAGGCAGGCGTTCCTCGGCTGGCAGGTCAAACAGGATGTGCTCGGAGGCCGGCACGGTCAGCCAGGCATTCTCGGTCATTTCATGCTCCAGTTGTCCCTGGTCCCAGCCCGCATAGCCCAGCGTGACGATCAGGTGGCGCGGGCCTTCGCCGCGGCCGACCGCCTCGAGTATGTCCCGTGAGGTGGTCAGCGACAGTTTGTCGTTGATGCGCAGCGTGGACTGCCAGTCTCCCGGAGTATCGTGCAACACGAAGCCGCGCTCGGTTTGCACCGGCCCGCCGAAATGAACCGGCACTTTTTCGAGTTTTGGCTGCTGAAAAGGGATGTTGATCTGATCGAACATTTCGCGCAGTGTCAGGCTGAGCGGCCGGTTCACCACAATGCCCAGTGCGCCGTTTTCGTTGTGTTCGCAAATGTAAGTCAGCGTGCCGACAAAATACCCTTCCTGCAGCGCAGGCATGGCAATCAGGAAATGATGGGTAAGGTCGAAATCGGACATGGCGGTATTGTAACTTTATTCAGATTCCATTTCATGGTCCATCATGGAAGCGGACATCAGGGTTAACACGGGCAGAAGCTGTTCACTGCGCGTCCTTTTGCAACGAGCCGTCCGGCAATACCCGGTATTTTTCGCTGGCTGCCTTGCTGCCCCTGATGTACTGGTTGACCACGATCCCCTTGCCGTCCCGGTCGAGCCGGATTTCGTAGTACTGGTAATTCTTGAAAACCTCCTCGATATTCAGGGGGTGCCCGGGTTCCCAGGGTCGCTGCGTGGCGTCAAAGCTGTCGAAGTAATGCGATGTTTCCGGCGTGAGCCTGTCGGCCGGTGTGGCAGCGCCGGCTGCCGACATCGGGATAAGCAGAAAGCCTGTCGCGACAATGCGCGCCGTGTTCGACGTGCCCGGTGCGGCGGTGGACGGGGAAACCATGCTGCCTCCCAAATGGATGTCACAGTCGCATTCTAGCGGAAAATCCCCCAGGCGTTTTTTTTGCGGGCGGCGCAATGGATTTTTTAATATCACGAAATCTGGTATCGTTAACCACGAGGAAAACGTCCCGCGAAAATACCACAGGAGCCCATTCGGAATCATGTCAGCTTATCCCACGGAAATAAAACTGCACCAGCAATCCCGCCGGCTGGAAATTGCATTTGACGACGGCACGCGTTATCAGCTTCCCTACGAGTTCCTGCGGGTGCATTCCCCGTCGGCTGAAGTCGTCGGGCACGGCCCCGGGCAGGAAGTGCTGCAGGTGGGCAAGAAAAATGTCGGGGTGCAAGAAGTCTCCCCGGTCGGCAGTTACGCCATGAAAATAAATTATGACGACGGCCATGATTCCGGTCTTTACACCTGGGACTACCTTCGCAAGCTGGGCGAGCATCAGGAAGAATTGTGGCAGGCTTATCTGGCGCGGCTGGCGGCTGCCGGCCAGAGCAGGGAATAGATTATCCGGTTGAAAATACCAGACCATTCTGGTCAACTAGGTTAGAATTCGACCTTCGGTCTTTATCTGATTCAGGAGCAAACAATGAGTTTTAGTGAAAACGATGTGCAGGGCGCATTGAAAAATTTGATTGACCCCAATACAAAAAAAGATTTTGTCAGCGGAAAATCCGTGAAGAACATCAAGATCAGCGGTAACGATGTGTCGCTGGAGATCGCGCTGGGCTATTCGGCAAAGAGCGTGTGGGACGAGATTCGCGTCATCGTCGAAACGCACCTCAAGTCGGCCCTGCCCGGCATCGGCAAGCTCAGCGTCAATGTGGGCAGCAAGGTAGTGCCGCACGCGGTGCAACGGGGCGCAAAGCTGGTGAACGGCGTGAAGAACATCATTGCGGTCGCGAGCGGCAAGGGCGGGGTGGGCAAATCAACCACCGCGGTGAATATCGCGCTGGCGCTGGCTGCCGAGGGCGCGCGTGTTGGCGTGCTGGATGCCGATATTTATGGCCCTTCGCAGCCGACCATGCTCGGCATTTCCGGGCAACCCCAGGCGACCGACGACAATTTAATGATACCGCTGAACAATCATGGCCTGCAGGCCATGTCCATCGGCTTCCTGATCGGCAGCGATGACACGCCGATGATCTGGCGCGGCCCGATGGTGATACAGGCGCTGGATCAATTGCTGCGCCAGACCCGCTGGGACGACCTGGACTATCTGGTGGTGGATCTGCCGCCCGGCACCGGCGATATTCAACTCTCGCTGGCACAGCAGGTGCCGGTTACCGGCGCGGTGATTGTGACCACGCCGCAGGATGTCGCGCTGCTGGATGCACGCAAGGGACTCAAGATGTTCGAGAAGGTCGGCGTCAAGATCATCGGCATTGTGGAAAACATGAGCACGCACATCTGCTCCAAATGCGGACATGAGGAACATATATTCGGCGCGGGCGGCGGTGCAAAAATGTGTGCCGACTACAACACGGAGCTTCTCGGCAGCCTGCCGCTCGATATCCGCATTCGCGAACAGGCGGATTCCGGATTACCGACGGTGATAGCCGAACCCGACGGCAGCATCGCAAAAGAATACAAGCAGATCGCGCGTCGCATCACGGTCAGGATTGCGGAAATGGCGCAGGATCACAGCGCGGTGTTTCCGAAGGTCGTGGT
>JBFKMJ010000167.1:0-4166 GCA_041629915.1 Gallionella sp. | reverse complement strand
GGACTTCGTGCAGGACAACCATTCGTGCTCGGCGCGAAACGTTTTGCGCGGGCTGCACTAACAGCTACAACACCCGCAGGCCAAGCTGGTGCGCGTGATACAGGGCGCAGTACTGGATGTGGCGGTGGACGTGCGCAAGGGCTCCCCGACTTTCGGGCAGCATGTCGCCGTGGAATTGAATGCCGAAAACAAACGCATGTTGTGGATACCGGAAGGTTTCGCGCACGGCTTTGTCGTGCTTTCGGACGGCGCGGAATGTCTCTACAAGACCACCGATTACTGGTATCCGGAATACGAGCGCTGCATCCGCTGGGATGATCCGGATCTGGCAATCGACTGGAAATTAAGTGTGGAACCCATGCTTTCTGCCAAGGATGGGCTGGGTAAAACTCTTGCCGAGGCGGAGTTGTTTGCTTGACTAACCCGCATCCCATCCGGAACAGCTTTAATCAGATATTCTGCAATTCATTATGGCCCTTCCATGAAAAATGAAATTATTACCCCGGTTTCCGACAATGTGGTGTGGCACCATGCCACGGTGACGCGCGCGCGGCGCGAGGCGCAGAACGGGCATCGCGGCACCATTGTCTGGTTTACCGGCTTGTCCGGAGCGGGCAAGTCAACCCTGGCGCATGCCGTGGAGGAGCACCTGCATCAGATGGGTTGCAGGACGTTTGTGCTGGACGGCGATAATGTGCGGCATGGCCTGTGCGGGGATCTGGGGTTTTCCGCGACCGACCGGGTGGAGAATATTCGTCGTGTCGGCGAGGTTGCCAAGCTCTTCATGGAGGCGGGTGTGGTCGTGCTGACAGCCTTCATTTCGCCATTCCGCGAGGACCGCAACAAGGTGCGCGCCATGGTGCAACCGGGGGAGTTCGTCGAGATCTATTGCCAGTGCCCGGTTGAGGTGTGCGAACAGCGCGACACCAAGGGGCTGTACCGGAAAGCACGCGCGGGGGAGATCGGGCAGTTCACCGGGATATCGTCGCCCTATGAAGCGCCGGATGTACCGGAACTGGTGGTGAATACTTCAGAAAAGAGCCTGCAGGATTCGGTGCAGCAGGTGGTTGCAGAGCTGGTCCGGTTGATTGAGGTGCAGCGCATCTGAGGCCTGCGGCGCATCACTGTTTATTTCAGCACTTGACCGGCGTGAAGCTGACACGTTCATAATCGATCCCGCGCTCCACGCTGAACGCCATTTTTACCTGCTGTTTTTCAGCATTGTGGTGCAGCACTTCCACGACCCGCCCCGGGCGGAACCAGTCGCGCGGAATGATCAGGCTGGCGGGAATTTTCAGTGCGGGAACGGCTTGCAGAAGAAAGGCGGGTACGGGTTTGTCCGACACGGTCAGGTTGATGCCGGTTGCACGGATGCCGACGGGCTCGACCGTACCCGGCAAATAACACACCCCGATCTGCAATTGACCGGAGCGCGTCACATTCAGCCATACCGTACTTCCCAGCATGAAGGTTTCCGCATCGGCGGGGCGCAGGGCAATCAGCTGATGATGGCTTAGACGCACGCCGGATGGATCCTCGCGCGTAAGCCGTGCTCCCAGGATACTCTCGTTCTCGAGATGCCAGGTTTCCAGTGGAAAACCCTTCTTGTATAACTCCTTGTTGTGCGTATCCTGCAGCACCCTGCCAAAAGTTTCTATTTGCTTGCGTGCCATGCTGTCCACACTGGCATCGCGCATAAGCTGCGCAAGCGGTTCGTCGGACAGATGGGCGTAAATCCCTTCCATCTTGTAGCAGATCTGCGCGTGATGCGCGACCGGGCGGCGTTCGGCGAAATGCACACTGTGATCCTCGCACCAGCAACGGTGCAGGAAGATGAGAAGTTCAATGCAGTCGCTTTGGCTGCCGAGGTCGCACAGGCTTACCTCGCGCGGTTTCTGCCCCTGTTGCAGCAGTATGGTGTTTACGCGCAGCAACTTCGAGAGCGGAACCATTGCCAGGTAGCGCACGCTGTCGCTGTGGGTGATTTGCCTGGCCGGCAACAGGCCCTGCTCACTGGCCAAATCTACTGCAAGCGGCTGTGCGTCCCCCTTGCTGACGGTATAACTGGTCACCAGCGCAATTGTGTTGCTCCATTGCGCCAGCCAGTCATCCAGCAATATCAATTGCGAACGCGAGAGCTCTGCGGGCCGGGCATGGCATGCGAGCAGGGTTTTGACATAGATGCTGCGGCAACTGCTGTGCAGATGTTTTTTGTCCAGCGGATCCGGCACTTCCGCGGATTGCAGTTTTTGTTCCTCGGCGAAGGCGTACAGTTCATTCAACTGACGCCATAGTCTGGGCTTGAACTCGTAGCCGGTGCGCAAGTGCTCGAAGATTTCCAGCCCGCTGTAGAGCAGGCAGCGCTGGCAGAGTAATGCGCCGTGTTTTGCGATTTGCCTGTCGCCGGCTATATGGGCCTGCAGGCAACGCTGATAACCCAGTGCCATCGCCTGCCACAACTGCACGATGGCGACGAACACCACCAGCTCGTTCTCGCTCAGCGGCAGCGGCTTGGCGAAAAGCTTTTTGGCGTAATCGTCCTGCACATATCCGACCGTTTCGCGCAACAGCTCGAGCGTATTCAGCCGTTCCACACTACTCATCGGATAGCGGTTGAATTCGTTGATCTGGGTAAGCAGCAGGCTGTGTGCCCGTTGCAGATTGGTCAGTTGCAGTTGTCCCAGCCATTGCGCGCAGCTCGCCGCATCCTTGAAAAGCGGATTGGCGCGGTCGTCGGTCGGTTCGAGTGGGAGGGTCAGCATGGTTATTATCTCAGGCCGGTACTTTCCACGAGACGCGCGCGGCGGTCAAGCGTGCCGTTCTGCCTGCTACAGCAGCACGCGTTCGATGCCGCCGTGGTTGGCATTGTGGACATAATTTTCCAGCCAGTTTTGGCTCCGGCCGCTGCGCTTAACCTGGCCTTGCCAGGTTAGCCTGCGCCGAAACGGGCATTTCACGGATAACCTCATAACAGTACGCGTTCGATGCCGCCATGGTTGGCATTGTGGACATAATTTTCCAGCCAGTTTTCGCCGAGCAGGTGCCGGGCCATTTCGATGACAACATAGTCCGATGTGGCGCCAATATCATCGTTGTAGCGCGACAGGCCCTGATGGCAGGCCGGGCAGGAGGTGAGAATTTTGATTTCACCGGCAAAGCCGTCGGCGCGCAGCGCAGCGGCGCCCTTGCGCATTTCCTCTTCCTTGCGGAAGCGCACCTGGGTCGCAATCTGCGGCTGTGACACGCCGAAGCTGCCGGCCTCGCCGCAGCAGCGGTCGTTGAGCGGCACGTTGGTTCCCATCAGCTCACTCACTACCTTGAGCGGTGGGTAGGTCTTCATCGGCGAGTGGCACGGGTCATGAAACATGTAGCGTAATCCGGTGGGCGACTCCAGTTTCACTCCGCGTTCCAGCAGGTATTCATGGATGTCGAGCAGGCGGCAGCCGGGGAAGATTTTCTCGAACTGGTATTTCAGCAACTGGTCCATGCAGGTGCCGCACGACACGATCACTGTCTTGATGTCGAGATAGTTCAGCGTGTTTGCCACGCGATGGAACAGCACGCGATTGTCGGTCGTGATCTGATTGGCCTTGCCTTCCTGGCCGGTCGCATTTTGCGGGTAGCCGCAGCACAGATAGCCGGGTGCCAGCACGGTGATGGCCCCGATTTCATACAGCATCGCCTGCGTCGCCAGTCCGACCTGCCCGAACAGGCGCTCGGAACCACAGCCGGGAAAATAAAAAACCGCCTCGCTGTCGTCGTCCAGTTTTTGCGGGTTGCGGATGATCGGCACGATGCCGGGGTCTTCGATGTCGAGCAGCGCCCGCGAGGTCTTCTTGGGCAGGTTGCCCGGCATCGGCTTGTTGAAAAAATGAATCGCCCTGACCTGCAGTGGTGCAGCGCCGACGGTGGCGGGCGGATGCTCGGTCTGTTCTTTGAACAGCCCCAGGCGTTTGCCGATCCGGTAACCGATACGCTGCGCCCTGTAACCCGTTTCGATCATGATCTTGCGTAGCAGCTTGATGGCGGTCGGGTCCGATGTGGTGAGGAACAGCATCGAAGCAGCCGTCACCGGGTTGAATTTTTTCTTGCCCTGTTTTTGCAGAAAATTGCGCATTGCGACCGACACATCGCCGAAGTCGATATCGACCGGGCAGGGTTTTTCG
>JBFKMJ010000166.1:0-4168 GCA_041629915.1 Gallionella sp. | reverse complement strand
GGTTGCCAAGGCGCAGCACTGGAAGGGTTGACACTGCAGCACCCGTTTCAGGAGCGCACTGTACCGATCATCTGCGGCGAGCATGTCACGCTGGATGCGGGCACCGGACTGGTGCACACCGCACCGGCACACGGTCTGGACGATTATTTTGTCGGCCAGAAATACAACCTACCGACTGAAAATCCGGTCGGTGACGATGGCAAATTCGTCTCCACCACGCCGCCCGCCGGCGATGCGCCGCTGGCAGGTGTGTTCGTGTGGAAGGCAAACGATATCGTGCTGAACGCGCTGCAGGCCAGCGGGCATCTGCTGCATATGGAGAAAATGCAGCACAGCTATCCGCACTGCTGGCGGCACAAGACCCCGATTATCTTCCGCTCCACACCGCAATGGTTCATCGGCATGGACAACAGAGGGCAAAATCCGGCACAGTCGGCGGCGGACCAATTGGTGCAGGAAAAACGCGAGCATGGCACTGCGCATGTACAGCCTGATGGCGCAGGCCTGCGCGACCTCGCCAATCGCGCCGTCGGACATACCGAATTTTTCCCCGCCTGGGGGCGCGCCCGCCTCGAGGCGATGATCAGGAACCGCCCCGACTGGTGCGTGTCGCGCCAGCGCAACTGGGGCGTGCCGATGCCGTTCTTCGTGCACAAGGAGACGATGCAGCTTCATCCGCGCACTGCGGAATTGCTGGAGCAGGTCGCACAGCGCGTCGAACAGGACGGTATCGAGGCATGGTTCGACCTGAACTCGGTGGATCTGCTCGGTGATGAGGCAGCACACTACCGCAAGCTTACCGACACACTGGACGTATGGTTCGATTCCGGCGTCACCCACGCGTCCGTATTGCAGCGCCGCGCTGAGCTGAGCACCCCCGCCGACCTCTACCTGGAAGGTTCCGACCAGCATCGCGGCTGGTTCCAGTCCAGCCTGCTGACCGGCTGCGCCATCAATGGCCGCGCGCCCTTCAAGGCCCTGCTCACACACGGCTTTGTCGTGGATGGAAATGGTCACAAGATGTCGAAATCAAGGGGCAACGTGATCGCGCCACAGAAGGTGCTGGACACGCTGGGTGCCGACATTCTGCGCCTGTGGGCAGCCTCGACCGATTACTCCGGCGAACTGACCATCTCCGATGAGATTCTCAAACGCGTGGTGGAAAGTTACCGGCGCATCCGCAACACCCTGCGCTTCCTGCTCGCCAATATTGCCGACTTCGACCCGCAGCAGCATGCCCTGCCAGTAGTGCAGTGGCTGGAAATCGACCGGTATGCGCTGGTGCTGGCGCAGCAGCTGCAGGACGAAGTGAAACAGGATTATGAACGCTATGAATTCCATCTGATCGCACAAAAGCTGCAGACCTTCTGTTCCGAACAGCTGGGCGGTTTCTATCTGGATATTCTGAAGGACCGCCTGTACACCGCCGGAGAAAATTCAAAGGCGCGCCGCTCCGCGCAAAACGCGCTGCATCACATCACCCACAGCCTGGTACGCCTGATGGCGCCGATCCTGAGCTTCACCGCCGAAGAGGCGTGGGAGGTCATGGTTGACCGGGAAGATGCCAGTGTGTTTATCGAGGAATGGTATGACTTGCCCGATGCGCAACTGAATGACGAGACGATTGCCGCATGGTTGAAAATCGAGGCATGGCGCGCCAAAGTGAACAAACAACTGGAAGAAGCCCGTATCGCGGGACTGATCGGTTCAGGGCTGGCCGCCGAAGTCGATGTGCACGTGGCAGGCGATGATTACGACGTGCTGGCGCGTCTGGGCGATGACCTGCGTTTCGTGTTCATTACCTCGCGCGCCACCGCGCATCGCGTTGCATCAGTTGACGAGCAGCACATCGATGTTTCCGCGAGCTTGCAGGGCAAGTGTGAACGCTGCTGGCACTACCGTTCCGATACCGGTGCGGATGCGCAGCAACCGACGCTGTGCGGCCGCTGCGTAAGCAATCTTTCCGGCAAGGGCGAGCAGCGACAATATGCTTAATCGCTGGCTCTCCCTGAGCGCACTGGTGGTCGTGCTCGATCAGGCCAGCAAGTTGTGGATTACCCACCACTTCGTTATTGGTGAGAGCCTCACCATATTCAGCGTGTTCGACCTGGTGCTGGCGCATAACACCGGCGCGGCATTCAGCTTCCTGCATGACGCAGGCGGAATGCAGCGCTGGCTTTTCAGCGGCATCGCCCTCGTCGCGTCGGCATGGATCGTCTGGCTGTTGCGCAGGCACGGCACGCAAACACTGTTTGCCCTGGCCTTAAGCCTGATACTCGGCGGCGCGCTGGGCAATCTGATCGATCGCATTGCCTACGGCTATGTGGTGGATTTCCTGCACTTCCACTGGGATGAGCATTATTTCCCGGCCTTCAACGTCGCCGATTCTGCGATTACCTGCGGTGCACTTCTGCTGATCCTGGATAGTTTTATGGAGAAAAGACATGGAACTGCTACTGGCTAATCCGCGCGGCTTCTGCGCCGGTGTGGATCGCGCCATCACCATTGTGGAACGCGCACTGGAACTGCACGGCGCGCCGGTCTATGTGCGCCACGAGGTCGTACATAACAAATTTGTGGTGGATGGCTTGCGTCAGAAGGGGGCTGTGTTCATAGAGGACCTGGCCGATGTGCCGCCCGGCAGCATTCTGGTTTTCAGCGCACACGGCGTGCCACAGTCGGTGCGCCGCGAGGCCGAAACGCGCGGGCTGACGATATTCGACGCAACCTGTCCGCTGGTAACGAAAGTGCATCTCGAAGTGTCCAGACTGCGTGAACAAGGCAAGGAAATCATCATGATCGGTCACGCCGGCCACCCTGAAGTGGAAGGCACCATGGGACAGAGCGAAGGCGGCATGTATCTGGTCGAGACACCCGGGCAGGTTGCCAGTCTCAAGGTGAATGATGAAAGCAGCCTTGCTTTTGTCACGCAAACCACCCTGTCAATGGATGATGCCAGCAACATTATTGCCGCCCTCAAGACACGCTTTCCCAATATTACCGGCCCCAGAAAAGACGACATCTGCTATGCCACGCAAAACCGCCAGGACGCGGTCAAACTGCTGGCCAGAAAATGTGAGGTGGTGATCGTGGTGGGTTCTCCGAACAGCTCGAATTCCAACCGCCTGCGTGAAGTGGCGGCGAAAATCGGCGTGCCGGCCTATCTGGTCAATGATGCCGATGAATTGCGCAAGGAGTGGTTTGTCGACAAGGCACATGTGGGCATCAGTGCCGGCGCCTCCGCCCCGGAAACGCTGGTAGCGGGGGTGGTTGCGCGCCTGCATGAAATGGAAGCAGGCAAGGTCACTGAATTGCAGGGCATCCGGGAGAATGTCGTGTTTCCATTACCCAGGGCTCTGCAACCCTGAAAGCAGCAACGCCCGGAGGCATCATTAAAATTCCCCGGTTGCCATGCGTCCTTTATAATTGCACCGGTTTCTGCTGGAGTAGCTCAGTTGGTAGAGCAACGCACTCGTAACGCGTAGGTCGGAGGTTCGATTCCTCTCTCCAGCACCATATATAAGCTTCATGTAATCCAAGAAAGTCCACTAAACCCGCATAAAAACGTATGGGGTTTTTTATTGTCCAGAGCTATTCAAGGAAAGGGCGCGCTCAAAAACCAAAGAGGCAGTTGGTTACCCCCAACTCAAACTGGCGTCGCCTCACGATTTAACATAATCACGGGTGGGCTATCCGATATGCTCAGATTGCTTCAGCATGCGCCGTACCCATTAAACATGAGCTGACATGAACGATAATCGACCCAGCCGGGCAGCAAAGATTGCGCATTGGATGATGCCCCACTGTCCGGCTGCGCCCACATAAGAGGCCGCTATGTCTCGCGCCCGTCGGATAAATGCCGCCACACAAGTCAAAGTCAACGTCCATCTCCTTTGTCGAGGGGCAGCAAAACGGGGCTGGTGAATCGCCGCCCCTTCCCCTTTTGCTGCGTGGTCGGCTGCGCCGTTTTATCTTACCTGTTTGTCTGTGGTCGCTTCGTGGGTTTGTTGGAGGCAGAAGTGCATTTTATCGTTCGCGGCAACGTCACGGTGCAGGCATGAAGCAAAGTCGCCGGCACGACCCGCAAACGGCAGATAAGCGCAGTGATGATATTGCACCCAAAACGGGAGCGTGATAAAGTGCTGTCATGCGAGTGATAGCCGTCAGC
>JBFKMJ010000165.1:0-4176 GCA_041629915.1 Gallionella sp. | reverse complement strand
CTTTCCTGCGCCGCTTCCAGCAGGCCGGTGATGCGTCCCATTTCGGTTTCCATGCCGGTGGCGGTGACCAGTGCTTCGATGCGTCCGCGCGTGACGACGGTATTCATGAACACCATGTTGCAGCGTTCGGCGAGCGGATGTTCGCCGGGGGCAAGCGCGTCGGCGTGCTTGTCCACGGCGTGGGATTCGCCGGTAAGCGCGGCTTCCGCCACCTCGGCATTGTGCGCCACCAGCACGCGGGCATCGGCAGGCACGCGGTCACCCGCCTCCAGCAGCGCGATGTCCCCGGGTACCAGTTTCCTGGCAGAAATTTGCAGCACCGCGCCGTTGCGCCGAACCCTGGCGTGTTGTGCCAGCATTTTTTTGAGCGCCGCCAGCGTTGCCTCGGCGCGATGCTCCTGATAGAAACCGAGGCAGGCGTTGAACACCACGACGACCAGAATCACCACAGCGTCCTTGATGTCGCCGATCGCGCCGGCCAGCACGGCGGCGCCGATCAGAACGATCACCAGCAGGTTTTTGAACTGGTCGAGGAACTTCAGCCAGGCCGGGCGTTTGGGTTTTTCCCTGAGCTGGTTGGGGCCGAAGTGTTCCAGCCGCTGCCGCGCTTCGGCATCGTTCAGGCCTTGACGGGTCGCATCCAGACGCGCCAGTGCCGCATCGATGTCGGTGGTCCAGAATTCCATTTTCGGGTCGTCGCTATGGTTGTTCATCAGCATCCTGCATGGCAGTCGGGGTCATGATCGCTGCAACCGCGCGGGCGACCTGAATGATATTTCGGCGTATATTCAATACGGGTATTTTGTGTTTATATTGCCACAGGTAAGTGTAAAGGGTCTGCGAGACAGAAAATGTTGTTGGGCATATTCGGTAAAAAATCTGATCACCCCATGGCGGACATGAAGTCGGCACAGGCGCTGCTGGACGATTTACCGAAGAATGACGCGCATAGAATGCTCATGGAAATGACCGAGTGGATGGAGTCGGTGGCGGACAATGCCGACTTCAAACCGGATCACCAGTTTGCTGTAGTGAGCCTGCTGGATGAAACTGCCCAGCCCGATGTGCGGAAATTGACGCATGATTATTTTACGCCACAAGCGCTGAGCAAATTCCAGGAAAACCGCCTGTGGCTGGCACTGGATAATTGGTCCCGCCACACCGCAGGGGCCTATTCGAAGATATTCGATCGCTATTGCAGCGGTGACAAGGGGATGAGCGCCATCAGGGCTCAGGTGCCCCTGCTGGCGGCACGCGCCGTCCATGCGGTGGCCGCGCAACTGAAATACACCTGCGCGCACTATGGTCCGATTGATAATGCGATCTGGAGTAATCTTGCCCGGATTTATCGGCATGCCGAAGAGCACAGGTATCTGGATACAACACTTGCTCTTTATCCGGGTGCACTCGGCAATACCACGGTAAAAAAAGAGCTGGGGCGGCTGCTCGGCTGGTTTGGCTGCGGACTCTTCAACCTGAAACCGCTGCATATGCACCTGACCGAACGCATTCTCGGGCAATATGGCTCCCGCATCGACATCGGTGTGCAGCGGGATGAAAGCAGCCTGTTCAGTTTTGATCTGGATCGTCCGGCTGCGCCGATTGGCGTCAAGGCAGGCAGCGCCGCACATCCCTCCATGCGCTTCATCAGCATGGCAGCCATGCAGCCAGACCTGGTCGCGCTGACCAGAACGCTGGAAAAAGGTGATTTTCCTGAAGACCTCAACTTGGGTGGAAACCATGATACGGAAGTGGTGCGTGAAGCTGCGCAGTATCTCCTGGATTACCTGACGATGCCGCCGTCGCGGCAGAACGGGCGGCGCAGAATCAAGGTCAAACTGAGTGTGGCAAATGGTTTCAGCCGCATCGTCGAACGCACCGATGTCGGGCTGAATTTCAGCGTTGAACAGCCTGTGTACTGGAATATCGAGGATATCAGTGCCGGCGGATTTCGTGTCGTGTTGCCCGCGCAGGGGGCGGATGGTATAGCCATTGGCAGCCTGCTGGGCGTGCAGCCGGACGGTGTGCGGCACTGGGGGGTCGCGGTGGTGCGGCGCCTGATGCGCGATGATGCAAACCGCTTGCATGTGGGTGCAGAAATGCTGGCCAATCAGATAACCGGGGTGGCTCTGAGTCAGAGCGGCGGTGGCGGGGCCGGTGTATTCGAGGATGGGCAGCCCGCACTATGGCTGCGGGCAAAAGCGGGGGATTCCTCCGGCGAGACGCGGCTGTTGATGAGTGCGGATGTGTACTCGCCGTATCGCAGCCTGAAGGTGCAGCTTGATGGAAAGAACTATCTGCTGATTCCGGTCGAGTTGCAGGAAAAAGGAAACGATTATGATCTGGCGCGCTTCCGTCTTGTTGAGCAGGAGATCAGCCAGTAGGAATCCTGATTAACTTGCACCCGGAAAAGATGACCGCGTGATTCGCCGGGCTTACGCGGCCGGATCGTTGTCCAGTCCGGCCAGCACCATCTCCGCCGCACGCAACACGGCGCGCGCCTTGTTCTGTGTTTCCATCCATTCGTTGTCGGGGATCGAGTCGGCGACAATTCCCGCACCCGCCTGCACATACAGCGTGTTGTCCTTGACTACGGCGGTGCGCAGCGCGATCGCCAAGTCCATGTCGCCGTTGAAGCCGAGATAGCCGACTGCACCGGCGTAGATGCCGCGTTTGCTCGGCTCCAGTTCGTCGATGATTTCCATCGCGCGCACCTTGGCTGCGCCGCTTACCGTGCCGGCGGGGAAGGTGGCCTTGAGTACGTCGATGGCGTTCAGGCCGGGTTTGAGCGTGGCCTCGACATTGGAGACGATGTGCATTACGTGCGAGTAACGTTCGATGATCATCTTCTCGGTCAGCTTCACCGTGCCATTCTGCGCGACGCGCCCGATGTCGTTGCGCCCGAGATCGATCAGCATCAGATGCTCGGCCAGTTCCTTCGGATCGGCCAGCAACTCCTGCGCAAGTTCGGCATCCTGCTGCTGCGTCTTGCCGCGCGGGCGGGTTCCGGCAATCGGTCGCACCGTGACGGCATCGTCTTCCAGGCGCACCAGTATTTCCGGCGACGCGCCGACCACATGATGGTCGCCCATGTCGTAATAGAACATGTACGGCGAGGGATTGACGCTGCGCAGTGCGCGGTACAGCGACAGCGGCGAGGCGGGAAACGGCTGCGCCATGCGCTGTGCCAGTACCACCTGCATGATGTCGCCGTCGAAAATATAACGTTTGGCTTTTTCCACCGCCTGCTTGAATGCAGCCTCGCCGAATTCCGAGCTGGCCTCTCCGCCGTGCATGGACGGCGCATGCGGGATGTCCGCCGGCCGGCGCAGGCGTGTGGTCAACTCATGCAGGCGTTGCCGCGCCTGCGCATAGGCACCGCTCTGCTCCGGGTTGGCATAGACGACGAAGGTGAGTGTGCCGGAGAGGTTGTCCACCACCGCCACCTGCTCGGTCAGCATCAGCAGGATATCGGGGGTGCCGAGCGTGTCGGGCCTGGTTGTCTTTGCCAGGCGCGGTTCGATGTAACGGATCGTGTCGTAACCGAAGTAACCGGCCAGCCCGCCGGTAAAGCGCGGCAGATCCGGCAGGGGCGCCACCTTGAAGCGTGACTGGTATTCGCTGATGAAATCCAGCGGGTTTTCGACCTCGTGCGTGGTCTCGGTCTTGCCATGAGTCAGGGTAACTTGCCTGCCGCGTACCGTGAGGCGTGTCTCGGCGGGCAGGCCGATGAAGGAATAGCGCCCGAAACGCTCGCCGCCCTGCACCGATTCGAGCAGGTAGGAGTAAGGCTGGTTGGCGAGTTTGAGGTACAGCGACAGCGGCGTGTCGAGGTCGGCGAAAGTCTCAGTGGCCAGCGGAATGCGGTTGTAGCCCTGTTCAGTCAGTGCGTTGAATTCCTGTTCGGTAATGGGGTGCAGCATAAAACCTCCTGTGGTGTTCCAAAGACGATGTGACGTGTGGGGTGCTAAGCACCCGGTGAGGCAGCGCTCACCATCGCCAGCTGGTCGTCTTCGGGAAAGGGAGGGGTTGATGGGTCATGTAATCAAACACGTTTAATCAGCGGCAGGGCGGCAGGCAAATCGGCAATCACCGCATCCATATCCAGGCTGTTCACCGGTTCGCCGTGATTGTAGCCGTAAGGCACGCAGAACACCGGGCAACCCGCGGCACGCG
>JBFKMJ010000164.1:0-4183 GCA_041629915.1 Gallionella sp. | reverse complement strand
TTCGTCGCCGCCAGCATGGAAATGCGCGCCAGCAAAAATGCCCGCTACGTCAGCCTGACCTGCACCATCCGCGCCACTTCGCGCGAGCAGCTCGATGCGGTCTATCAGGAGCTGTGCGATCACCCGATGGTGGTGATGGTGCTATGACGGAAAGTGGAGAGTGGAAAGTGGGGAGTGGAAAACACGTAGCGCCACCGGTTATCCACGTACTCGGCCTGGTCGAGTATCAGCCAACCTGGGAGGCGATGAAGAAATTCACCGCAGCGCGCAGCGGCGAAACCCGTGACGAAATCTGGCTGGCGCAGCACCCGCCCACCTATACGCAGGGGGTGTCCGGCAAGCCGGAACACCTGCTGCATCCCACCGATATTCCGCTGGTCAGAATCGATCGCGGCGGTCAGATCACCTATCACGGCCCCGGCCAGATCGTCGCCTACCTGCTACTCGATATGCGCCGCTGGAAAATCAGCGTGCGGGAACTGGTGTGCCTGATGGAGCAGGCGGTCATCGATCTGCTGGGCGAATACGGCGTCGCCGCAACCGGGCGCAAGGACGCGCCCGGCGTGTATGTCAACGGGGCCAAGATTGCCTCGCTCGGGCTGAAAATTCGCAACGGCTGCTGCTATCACGGCCTGGCACTGAACGTGGATATGGATCTGACCCCGTTTGCCGGCATCAACCCGTGCGGCCATGCCGGGTTGCGCGTCACACAATGCTGCGAACTGGGCATCCCCGCGCCGATCAACGAACTGCAGGCGGAGCTGGCGCAGAACCTGATCCACGGGTTGCGGCAACACCTTGAAGCAAGGCCATGAGCGACACTGAACACAAGCAAACCGGCGCGGCCAAGACCGCGCGCAACCCGATCCGGATCGTGCCGCTGCCGCAACGCCTGCGCAAGCCGCAATGGATACGCATGAAGTCCGGCAGCGGTGCGGGATACAAGGAGGTGAGGCGGGTGCTGCGCGAACACCAGTTGCACACGGTATGCGAGGAAGCTTCCTGTCCGAACATCGGCGAATGCTTCAGCAAGGGCACGGCGACCTTCATGATACTTGGCGATGTCTGTACACGGCGCTGCCCGTTTTGCGATGTGGCGCACGGCAAGCCGCAGCCGCCTGACGAGCACGAGCCGGAAAACCTGGCGCGCTCCATCGGTTTGCTCAAGCCCAAATACGCGGTCATCACCAGTGTGGATCGGGATGACCTGCGCGATGGTGGCGCGCAGCATTTTGTCGATTGTCTGACCGCAATTCGCGCCCGCGCGCCCGCCACGCGCCTGGAAATTCTCGTGCCGGATTTCCGTGGCCGGCTGGACACCGCGCTGGACGCGATTTCCCGCAGCCTGCCCGACGTGTTCAACCACAATCTGGAAACCGTGCCGCGTCTTTATGCGCTGGCGCGTCCGGGAGCGGATTACGCTCATTCGTTGCGCCTGCTCAAGCAGTTCAAGGCGCGCTTTCCGCAGGTTCTGACCAAATCCGGCCTGATGCTGGGATTGGGCGAAACCGATGAAGAGGTGCTGCAGGTGATGCGCGACCTGCGCGCGCATGAGGTGAACATGCTTACCATCGGCCAGTACCTGCAGCCTTCCGACGGGCACCTGCCGGTGCTGCGTTATGTGCCGCCGGAAACCTTTGCCATGTTTGGGCGCGCCGCGCAGGAAATGGGTTTCAGTCATGCCGCCTGCGCACCGATGGTGAGATCGAGCTATTTTGCCGATCTTCAGGCGGCGCAGGCGCATTCCCATGAGCCCGGTTAACTGAACCAACAGGCATGCAACCGGTCTACTTGCCGGGTATACTTAACCCGTTGATAAATGTTAAAAAATGCTCCCGTCCTCGTCAATTATTTAACCTAAGGAAAATGCCATGAATATGAATGCTCGTTGCTTTGCGGTGATTGCCGCCTTGTCCGTTTCCACTGCTGCCTTTGCCGCAGATGACGGCGAAGCCTTGTTCAAGAAAAATAACTGTGGCGCGTGTCATGCTGTTGCCAAAAAAGCGGTAGGGCCTTCTTTGGTGGATATTGCTGCCAAATACAAGGGCGAAAAAGGCGCACAGGCCAGACTGGAGAGCAAGACGCGCAATGGTGGCGCGGGGTCTTTTGGCTCCATGCCCATGCCGGCTACGCCAAAAACGGTCAGCGATGACGACATCAGGACTATGGTGACGTGGATTTTGAGCCAGAAATAAGCGGCCGTTCCCGTTGCGCAAAAAAACCGGCGCAAGCCGGTTTTTTGTTAATTGCCGTGCCAGGGGGTGAGGTTACGGGCTGCTATAATTCGTGCCAATTTTCCCCGCATCCTCCCATGAACATCCTTTACGAAGAAAATGGCACTTTCAAGGTCGGCGGCATTATGGCCGACAACACCACTTCGCTCCAGGTCGAGAGCCTGTCCGGCAAACGCAGCAAGATCAAGGCGGCCAATGCAATGCTGCGCTTCACTCAACCTCCCCTGGACGAGTTCCTCGCGCAGGCCGAGGCCCTCGCCGAAACCATCGAGGTGGATTTCCTGTGGGAATGCTGCCCGCCGGATGAATTCGGTTTTGAGCAAATCGCCACCGAGTATTTCGGCCATGCGCCAAGTCCGCTGGAAGCGGCGGCGGCATTGATCCGCCTGCACAGCGCGCCGATCTATTTCCACAAGAAAGGCAAGGGCCGCTATCGCGCCGCCCCCCCGGACGTACTCAAGGCCGCGCTGGCCGGCGCCGAAAAAAAGCGTCAGCAACTGGCGTTGCAGGCGCGCTATGCCGAACAATTGACGCGCTTCGAATTGCCGGAGGAATTTGCCGATCACCTCGCCACGCTGCTTTACAAACCGGATCGCAACACGCTGGAGGTCAAGGCGCTGGAAGCGGCCTGTGCCGCAACGCATTTGTCCGCCGCGCATCTGTTGCAACGCTGCGGCGCATTGCCTTCCACGCATGAGTACCATTTCCAGAAATTCCTGTTCGAACACTTCCCTGACGGCACCGGTTTTCCGCCTGTCGAGTTAAGTGCGTGGGAAGAACTGCCGCTGGCGGAGGCAAATGCCTTCAGCATCGATGATGCGGCCACCACGGAAATCGATGACGCGCTTTCCGTCACCAAACTGGACAACGGCAACTGGCGTATCGGCGTGCATATCGCCGCTCCCGCGCTCGGGTTATTGCGCGATTCGGCGGGTGACAAGGTCGCCGCGCAACGGCTGTCCACCGTGTACATGCCCGGACAGAAAATCACCATGCTGCCGGACAGTGTGGTGCAGGCCTTTACCCTGTGCGCGGATCGTGTTTGTCCGGCGCTGTCGATGTACAACGAAGTGGATGGTGAAACGCTGGCCATATTGGGACACGAAAGCCGCGTCGAGCGCATCCACATTGCGGCAAACTTGCGTCATGACACGCTGGAGCCGTTGTTCAACGAAGAGACGCTGGCGGCGGGAAAGCTCGATTATCCCTACGCGCATGAACTTGCCTTGTTGTGGAATCTGGCGCAAAAACTGGAAACGATGCGTGGCAAGCCGTCCGACAACAACACGCAGCAGATGGATTACAATTTCAATGTCGAAAATGATCACGTCACCATCACGCCGCGCCGGCGCGGCTCGCCCATCGACAAGGTGGTTTCCGAACTGATGATTCTGGTGAACAGCGAATGGGGCAAGCACCTTGCCGAACACGGATTCGTCGGCATCTACCGCACCCAGCAGAACGGCAAGGTGAAGATGAGCACCGTGGCGGCGCCGCATCAGGGGCTGGGCGTGGCGCAATACATGTGGTCGAGCTCGCCGCTGCGTCGTTATGTGGATCTGGTAAACCAGCGCCAGATCATCGCGATGTTGCGCGATGAGGAGCCGGCCTACCCAAAAAATTCCACCGCGCTGTATGCTGCGATGCGCGATTTTGACACCATGTACGGCATCTATGGGGAGTTTCAGCGCAATATGGAACGTTACTGGTGCCTGCGCTGGTTGCAGCAGGAGCAAGCCAGTTTGGATGCCCTCTCCCGCACTGCGGGCGAGGGAGCAACCGAATCGCTGCGCGAGCTTATCGTTACCGCCGTTGTGCTGCGTGAAAATCTGGTCAAACTGACAGACATTCCGCTGGTTTTTCGCGCGCCGTCACTGCCGGAATTGCCTGTCAATACTCGCGTGCACCTGGCCATTGGAGAGATTGATTTGCTGGACCTGAATGTACAG
>JBFKMJ010000163.1:0-4207 GCA_041629915.1 Gallionella sp. | reverse complement strand
GCAATTCATGAACAAGCTTGATGAGGCGATCTCACAGCAGACAAAAATGGTCGATCAAAGCAGGTTGTCGACCCAGCGCGGACGCAGCGAGTTTGATACAACGCAGCGAAAATTGAAATCGTTCGATACGCTGCAACAGCGGCATATCGAAGTGCAAAACAGGATTGCCGGCAAGTCAGAGCAAAAAGCACTCGATGAACATACCGGAAGAATGGCCGCCTACAGGATGATCAACGAGGATCAACACGGATGACAGGAAATGCCATGATTAACCTGCAAGCCACGAGCAGCAATGTCCGCTCTTCCAGCAGCGCCGCAAGCTCGCCGCCCGCCCATTCTGCAGAGGATGCAATGGCCGCCGGGCCTTTTGCAAGCCTGCTGGCGCAGCAACTTGACACAGCCGGCTTGCTCGTTGCCGATACCACAGAGTCTGTGACAGACGAGGTACAGAATCAGGTTGCGGATAACGGCACCCAGCCGGACACGCCAGCCAACATACTCACCGCCATGGCACTTGCAGAAGACAGATCACAGGGAATTCCGGGCAATGCGCCGGAATCTGATGCTGGCGAAACCTGCGCCTTGCCGCCCAATACGTTCAGGCGCGTGAATATTTCAGCCACCCCCACCGGAAAATCCCAGCAAATCGGAAATGTTGCCGAAACATTAGTTGCGCCGGCGGCACCAGCCATGCTCACCGGCAAACCCGGTCCGGAAATAAACGCAATCGAAACGGCAGGATCTCCCGCGATGGCTGCCACACCGCCCAATGCGCATGCCAGCAACAGGATGGCTGACACCCATCTGAGCATCAACACACCGCTGGGCAGCAGCAACTGGTCGAATGAGTTTTCTCAGAAAATCAGCTGGGTGGCCACTCAGCAGAATCAGGTTGCCGAACTGCACCTGAACCCGCCGAATCTCGGTCCGCTGGATGTGGTGCTGAAGATTACTGACAATCAGGCTACCGCCCTGTTCACGTCAGCACAGGGCGCGGTACGTGATGCAGTGGAAACGGCATTGCCTAAACTTCGTGAAATGCTCGCCGAAAGCGGCATTACGCTCGGAAATGCCACGGTCAGCGATCAACCCCCGCGTGATCGCGGAGCGGAAGGGTTCCTGAACCGGGATTCAGGCACGGCGGCGCGGCACGGCACTCCCGGAAATGAAGCTGATTCGTCGGAAATCACCTCGGTAACCACAGGTGTCCGGTCGGCACAACGTCATAACGGCATGGTGGACACTTTTGCCTGACCTCAGGAAATCCAAAGCCAAACGTCGGTTATTGACTTAACGACTCAATCTGGCAGGAATTCATGCCGTTAATCAAGCAATCAATCACGCAGGATTGTTCTCATAATCCAGCCATCAAGACGAGGAATCAGACATGGCAAAAGTTGCACAACCAGCAACACAGGCAGATACGGATATCGCTGAGGCAGATGTGGCACCGCCTAAAAGGAACAGGAAGAAACTCATCATCACCGTCGCGCTGGTGATAATGCTGCTGGGCGGCGGGGCGGCTGCATTCATGTTGCTGAGCACACCACCCAGCGAAAGCATGATTGCGGAAAGAAAGGCATTCGAGGCGCGAATGGAAGAAGAAAAACGCTCGCGGGAGCCGCCGAAGTTTGTGGGGTTGGGCACGTTTACAGCCAATCTGATACAAGAAGAAGGTGACCGTTATTTGCAGGTTGCCATTTCACTCAAAGTGACCCGGCCGGAACTGGAAGAAAAAATCAAGGCCCACAACCCGGAAGTATTGCACCGGATAAACATGTTATTGCAGAGCAAGCGCCCTTCTGAGCTTGCAAATTTCGATGGCAAGGAAAGACTGGCCCAGCAAATCAGGGGACAGGTGGAGTATGTGCTGGGTTTGCGCAAGACTGCACCCCTCATCAGTGCCGAACAGACTGAAGAAACACAGGACGAGATGGGCACGACAAAGGGCGGCATCGCCGATGTATTGTTCACTTCATTCATTATTCAATAACAAGCCAGGGCAACAACGGAGTTTCCGTAAATGAGTGAATTTCTTTCACAAGACGAAGTTGATGTCCTGCTCAAGGGTGTGACTGCCGAGACGGATGGTGAGAAAGAACTTCCGGAGGCTGACGCCGAAGGTGTTCGTCCTTACGATCTCGCCTCACAGGAGCGCATCGTGCGTGGGCGCATGCCCACCATGGAAATCATCAACGAGCGTTTTGCACGGCTGTTCCGCATCGGCCTGTTCAATATGATCCGGCGCACGCCGGAAATATCGATCGGCCCGGTGCGGGTACTGAAGTTTGGCGAGTTCATTCGCAGCCTGCCAGTCCCTTCCAATTTCAATCTGGTACAAGCCAAGCCATTGCGCGGAAATGGCTTGTTCATTCTTGACCCGAACCTGATGTATCTGGTGGTGGACAACATGTTCGGCGGTGACGGACGTTTTCATACACGCGTCGAGGGACGCGAGTTTACCCAGACCGAACAGCGCATTGTTGAGAAGCTGCTCGCCATCGTGTTTGAAACCTATGGCAAATGCTGGGAAAGCGTCCACCCGCTGAAGTTTGAATTCGTGCGTTCCGAGATGAATCCGCAGTTCGTCAATATAGCAACCACCAGCGAAGTGGTCATCGTAACCACCTTTGATATTGAACTGGGCGGCAATGGCGGCGCGTTTCACGTTTGCATGCCATTTTCGATGCTGGAACCCGTCAAGGATCTGCTCTATAGCACCATGCAGGGAGAACATCTGGCGGTTGATCAGCGCTGGTTACAGCTATTATCCAGACAGGTCCAGTCCGCCAACATCGAGCTGATTGCGATGCTTGGGCAGGCCGAAGTAACGCTGGAACAGGTATTGAAAATGCACAGCGGCGACATTATTCCGCTGGAGGTTGGTGAGAACATCACTGCTTTTGTGGATGGCGTGCCGATGATGGAATGCAAATCAGGCGTATTCAACAACCGGTATGCATTAAGGGTCGAAAAAATGATTTCGACCAATCAGCAAGGAGACTGTCATGCCTGATGAAAGCGCAACCAACGAAACCATGATTACCAACGACCTGGAGGCGGCCATGGCAGAGCGGGAAGAGAACAGCCTGCCGGTGACACCCGCCACACCGCATACCTTTCAGAAATTCGGCGCAGCAGCAGGTGCATCCTCGCAGAACGACCTGGACATGATTCTGGATATTCCGGTGCAACTGACCGTTGAACTGGGGCGCACCAAAATGCCGATCAAGAACCTGCTGCAACTGGCGCAGGGTTCGGTCGTTGAACTGACAGGTACAGCCGGCGAACCGCTGGATGTGATGATTAACGGGTTTCTGATCGCACAGGGAGAAGTGGTGGTGGTGAATGAGAAACTCGGCATCCGGCTGACGGACATCATCACCCCTTCCGAACGGTTGCGACGCCTCAATAAATGACACGCCAGAAGACAGAAGCGTTGTGGCGGCTGTGCCGCGCGATTCATGCAAACATGCGGAGTGGCGGCACACAAGTTCTTTTCCTGCTGTCCTTTGCCCTTTGCCCCCTGCCTTCCGCCCACGCCGCGGAGGGCGCAAACCCGTCTTATGCGCCTTTGCCACCCGCCGTCAGCAGCGGCAATATCGTGCAGATCATTTTCAGTTTGCTGCTGGTCCTGGCTGCCATTGTGCTGGTTGCCCGGCTGCTCAAAAAAATGCATGTGGCACAGCAAGGCTCGGAGAATTTGCTCAGGGTACTGGGCAGCGTACCGCTGGGGCAACGCGAGCGCGCTGTACTGGTCGAAATAAAAAATACCTGGCTGGTGGTCGGCGTTGCACCAGGACAGGTTTGCACTTTGCATACCCTGGAAAAGCCGGGAGCAACCGGGCAAAACGAACCGGCCACACCTCAGACCATCGGAAAACCCGGAGGCTTTTCCGCAATATTGTCTGCCGCGCTGGGCTCACTGTCTCCGGATAAACACAGGCGGCAGCCGGTGACGCGCCACGCCCTCGATGAAACGCATGAGCGGAACCGCGATGTCCCGTAAATTACCCACATTGCCTTCTCTGGCCAGTATCCGGGCGGGAATATTGTTGCTTCTGCTGCTATGCGCAACCCGGAATGCAGCGGCAGAAATCGGCCTACCCGCATTGACCAGCACGCCGGCGCCGGGCGGCGGTCAGATCTACAGCCTGAGCCTGCAAACCCTGCTGCTGCTCACTTCCCTGAGCTTTCTGCCTGCGGT
>JBFKMJ010000162.1:0-4215 GCA_041629915.1 Gallionella sp. | reverse complement strand
ACCGGCTGGCGTCAATGAATTGACAGCCCGACCATCACATACGCCAGACAAACAGGTCTGACCGGTGCAGATCATCCACTTGCACGACCTCATGGGGTGACTGGCCGGGCACGGCAAACGTGCTGACGATGAACAACGTGCCAGGGCGCATTTCAGCGCACGCCTTGCGCCAGAGTTTCTCCATCGGCACCGGCGAAAGATAGGCAAATACCAGGTCGTATCGCGATAAATCACAGTCCCACAGACTGCCCCAGTGTACGCGGCAGTTCCGGTAACCGCCCAGCCGGATACGCAACCAGCTCCATAAAAACGGCAAGGGTGCGGCTTCCACGCCGACATAGAACCCGTCCGGGCGGGCTTGGGCAAGATGCGTCAGCATGGCGCCCGAACCGGAGCCCAGATCCATGAAAGTAAAACCTGGATTATTGTTTGCGGCAGGCAGCAGGGATTCCATCGCATGCATGGCTTTTTTACTGGATAAATAGAGCGGCACTTGCGTGCGAAAAACACTCCAGTATGAAAGCAGCAATATCAGAAACGCGCCGAGAAAAACATAGGGCGGCAATTCGGCCGAGAGTGTCAGCACCATAGCCGGCAGGAACATCAACTGGATCAGCAGCCACCATTTGGCGAGTCCGGCCAGCAGGGTCAATCCGGCGGCAAGCACCCCGCACAGGAAAGCGAATGACAGCAGCGAGTCACGCAAATCCAGCAATCCGGCCAGCAGCAGCATGAGCGCAACGGCCACGCCCTGCAACAGCAACGCAATGATGGAAGGCGGAAACTTACTGGGCATACTTCACATGTTCGACGTTGTCGGCTATTGGATACGGTGTTTGATGTTACCTCGATTATTCACCTTCAAGCGGGCGAATTTCACGCTGCCTGCTTTGCCTTCTGCCGAACTTGAAGCGTCGATCCTCCATAAGCCGGATGGGTGGTTAACTGCCCCGTGTCGGGTATTGCGGTTGCCAGTCGTTGCTTTGCTTCAGGAACCCTTCTCCCCTTGATCGGCCGCCAGACAAGCGTTTGGCGCAATTGTTGCGCGTCATGACTAGGCCGAATTGCATAGGCATTCCGGCATATATACACCAAATAAAACAATGACTAAACTGCAAATGTTAATTACGGTTATTGCAACCCGTATTCAACCCCTCAGATTTATTAGATTTAAGACCGAAGCAGCTTTTTGAAACAAACCAACTAACAGGGAGTTTTCAATGGCAACTTGCACATCTGATTTTTCTTGCTGTTTCACTCCGGAGCACCTGTTGATTGCAAGTCAGTCACTTCGTGTTTGGTAACAGAGTCGACCATGTCAAAAAACAGCCAGGTTTTGTGTATCGAACTGGGGGTTGGTCACACTCCCGATGTCGCCGAGCAACTTTCACCTCTTTTATCCACCCAGGTTTATCGGAGAGTGACGAATGCATCCACGCTCTCGGCAGTATTGGGCGAGAGGAAATGGGCCGCCATCGTTAGCAAGAACAGTCTGCCCGCAAGCAACGCACTGCATCTGTTTCTCGCCAACCTGCCCGGTATGGCCTTCCGGATACGCAGGGATAACGACAATACATTGCATCTTTCATATGTCAGCGAAGGCTGCTTCGCGCTGCTCGGCAGGTCCCCACTGGAACTGGAACTGCACCCGGAAATACTTTTAAGCGCGCTACACCCGGAAGATAAAGATGCGTTTTACAGTGGCATGCAGGCATCTGTTGCAGAGTCAGCAGCGTGGAACTGGGAGGGGCGTATCGTGTTGCCGCCAGACGGCGAAATCAAATGGGTGAACTTGCGCGCCTCCTTATGTGAAACCGGCTCGGACGGCACCGTCTGGGAAGGCTTTATGGTGAACATCACCAACAACAAGCTTAACGAACAGATGATCGTGACTTCACGTTGCCGGCTGCGTGAACTTTCCTCCCATATAGAGGACATCAAGGAACAGGAACGCATGCGAATTGCGCGCGAGATTCATGATGAAATTGGCGTATTGCTGACCGCCCTCAAAATAGATCTGGTCTGGCTGATACAGCACCTGCCAAAAGACGATGGCAAGCTGCATGAAAAAGCCAAAACCATGTCCAACTTACTGGACACAGCCTCCTCCTCCGCCAGCAACCTTGTACACAGCCTGCGTCCGGGCTTTCTCGATTACTTCGGCATCGTGGCGGCGATCGAAATCGAAACCAGGGAATTTACCAAACGCACCGGCATCCCGGCCACTATCATCAAATCAGACAAAAACATCAAATTATCCAGCGAGCATTCTCTTACCCTGTTCCGGGTATTTCAGGAAATGCTGAATAACATCATGAAACATTCGATGGCAGAGCAGGTTCATATTGAAATTTACAAGACTGGAAAATTTGTCAGGCTGGCCGTTTCGGATAATGGCAAAGGGTTTGACGAGGCATCGCGTAACAAACCATGTTCATTCGGTTTGCGCGGCATTCAGGAACGCATCGGACACCTGGGCGGCACTGTCAAAATAACCAGCGTGCCGGGCAAAGGAACACTGGTCGCGGTTTCCCTGCCGCTTGGCGGCAAAAGCCATGTGCGCAAATGCACCAAACCCAAACAAGCTTCTGTTTAACAGGATGACCATATGATCAGTATTCTTGTTGTTGATGACCACGCCCTGATCCGCAAAGGGTTAAAGCAGTTGCTTGATGACTGTCCCGGCATGCAGGTCACGGGTGAAGCCGAAACCGGCATGCAGGCCATCTACATGGTACGCAATAACCATTATGATGTCGTGCTGCTGGATCTGGCCTTGCCGGACAAGCATGGCATGGACGTACTCCTGCAGCTCAAATCGGAGCACCCTGACATCAAAATCATCGTGTTGAGCATGCACCCGGAAGACCAATACGGCGTCCGCATGCTGAAAGCCGGCGCAGTCGGCTACATCAACAAACAAAGCGCGCCGGAAAAAATGGTTGGCGCAATTAATCACGTCATCAACGGCCAGAAATACATCAGCGAAAATCTGGCAGAACAGCTCCTGAACAACCTGGTCGGCAAATCTCAGGATCTGATGCATCAGTGCCTGTCCAACCGTGAGTATCAGACGCTGTGCCTGATGGCTTCCGGCAATTCGCTGATGGAAATTTCCGAGATCATGCTGCTCAGCCCCAAGACTGTCAGCGTCTACCGCGCCCGCATGCTGGAAAAAATGGGCTTCAAGAACAATGCCAAAGCGGTTCAGTATGCCATCGCAAATCAACTGGTGGACACACATCATTGAAATGCGGGGATAGCTCCCCCCTATTCGATGCATTGCAGGTTCTGAAATGGCTGAATAATCCCCACAGCGTCACTATATGAATCGGCCAGAAAAGGCAGATTTATCGATCCTGCATAACCAGACACGGCCAAAACCAGCTACCGCCCCATGAGCCCCCCTCCATCCAATCCGTCAGAATTAGCCCGTGAAACGCTAAAAACGCTGGCGCTGCGCAAAATTCTGCCGACGCCGGACAACTACGCAAGGATATACGCCGAAATCGGCGGTGTTTCCGCCAGTGCGGACAATGATGCGAAAAAGGTTCTGTGCAACATCGCGGACCGCCTTGCCTCTATTTCAAAATCAGCCTCCGCCGGCATCGCACTGAAAAAAGCCATCGTGGCGGACGACTGGCCACAATGCCTCAAGGAAATCGACAAGGCATTGCCCAGGTCTGCTGCCGGCGAACCGGTCAATTCGTGGTCAGGCCTGATACGCGACCTGCTGCGCCAACTGGAAACGCCGCACAAGGGTCTGACCCTCACACGCAAAAAACAAGGTCTGGAAACGGTGCTGACCCGCTTCGCCGCCAACCCCGAAGTGCTGTTTGAAAAAATCAACGGTCTGGTGCGTTCATGGTCGGCGGGATCACCCGTGACAGCCAGCGCCATCGAAGTTGACGACACCCCTGTCGGCAGTGTCACCATGCCAGCAGCAACAGCCAAGCCATCAAGCGGGCCAGGCGTAAACGCGCCTGCCAGTTCAAATGAGGCCCTGTTGCAGCTTGCCGAATTGCTTGCACAAACACTGGAAAGCATACTCGGCGCCCAACCGGAATTAACGGCGGAAGTGCAAGCCCTTGCCAAAGAAGCGCGTGCGATCCAGACACCCGAGCATGTCGCAGCGCTGTCCAGGCAACTGCGCCAGTTCTGGATAAAGGTCGAGCTGCGCGGGGGAGACAAGGCCAGGATCCACGAAGGATTGGT
>JBFKMJ010000161.1:0-4218 GCA_041629915.1 Gallionella sp. | reverse complement strand
GACTATCCGTTGAGTATCAAGAAAGGCGCGTTATGGTGGTTCCGCTGGCACGAACGCGAAGGGCCGGCGCAAACCACGCTACGCCTGGCCATCACACCGGAATTTTTATGAGGGGGCATCATGTTCGAATCTGCAGAACTCGGCCACAAGATAGACAAGGACACTTACGACAAGGAAGTGCCGCCACTGCGCGAGGCGCTGCTGGAAGCACAACTGGATCTGGCGAAACTGGCCAAGTTTCCGGTCATCATACTGGTGGGTGGCGTCGACGGCGCCGGGCGTGGCGAGACCGTCAACCTGCTCAACGAGTGGATGGACCCGCGCTTTATTCAGACCCACGGTATGGGCGAACCGTCCGACGAGGAACTGGACCGCCCGATGATGTGGCGCTTCTGGCGCGAGTTGCCGCCCAAAGGCCGGATCGGCGTGTTCCTCGGCTCCTGGTACACCTGGCCGATTATCAACCGGGTGGCCGGGCACACCAAGACGGCCGATCTTGACCGCAGTCTGGAACGCGCCAGACGCCTGGAAAAAATGCTGACCGATGAAGGCGCGCTGATACTCAAATTCTGGATGCATCTGTCCAGGGACAAACAGGAAAAACGCCTGAAAATTCTCGAGAAGGATCCGAAAACCCGCTGGCGCGTCACCAAACGCGACTGGGAGCATTTCAAGATGTACGACAAATATCGCGTCGTAAGTGAAAGCGTGATACGCCACACCAGCACGGCCGAAGCGCCATGGACCATCGTCGAGGGCTTCGATGCGCGTTACCGCAGCCTGACTGTGGGCAAGATCATTCTGGACGCGATCCGCAAACGTCTGGATGCAGCCGACGACAAAGCCACCGAGATTTCCGCGCCGCCGCCGCTGCCTTCGATCGACCGGCTCGATATTCTGAAGACGCTGGACCTTGACCAGAAACTCAACAAGAAAAATTTCCAGATCGAACTGGAAAAGTATCAGGGCAAACTCGCTTTGTTGACGCGCAGCCCGAAATTCAGGGACATTACCGTCCTCGCCCTGTTTGAAGGCAACGATGCCGCCGGCAAGGGCGGCGCCATCCGCCGCATCACCGGTGCGCTGGATGCGCGCCAGTACAACATCGTTCCGATTGCCGCCCCCACCGAGGAAGAACGCGCCCAACCCTATCTGTGGCGTTTCTGGCGGCACATTCCGCGGCGCAACAGGGTAACGATATTCGATCGTTCCTGGTATGGCCGCGTACTGGTCGAACGTGTCGAGGGCTTCTGTTCGGAAGCCGACTGGATGCGTGCCTACGGCGAGATCAATGACTTCGAAGCGCAACTGGTGCGCCACAGAATCGTTGTGGCCAAATTCTGGCTGACCATCAGCAAGGATGAGCAGCTCAGACGTTTCAAGGAACGCGAAAAGATCGGCTTCAAGCGTTTCAAGATCACCGAAGAAGACTGGCGCAACCGCAAAAAATGGGACGAATACGAGCATGCCGTCTGTGACATGGTGGACCGCACCAGCACCGAAATTGCGCCGTGGACGCTGGTGGAAGCCAACAACAAATATTTTGCGCGTATCAAGGTCCTGAAAACGCTGTGCCGGCAGATCGAGGCGGCGATGAAAAAAGAGTAGCCGCAGCCTCAGGCATTGTCGCCGACCATTTTTTCCAATCGTCCGGCCAGCCACACCAGCACGATCACCGGCACACCTATCAGGGCGGTGGTGTAAAAGAAACTGACATAACCCCAGGCATCCACCATCACGCCGGAATATCCTGCAATAAACTTGGGCAGCAGCAACATGATGGAGCTGTACAGCGCGTATTGCGTGGCGGAATACGCGCGATTAACGAGTCCGGAAAGATAGGCGACAAATGCGGCACTGGCGATACCACCCGCCAGATTGTCGGCAGATATGGTAAAGATCAAAGCCGTGACATCGTGCCCGACTCCTGCCAGCCATGCGAACAACACATTGGTGGCTGCAGACAGGACTGCCCCAAGCATTAGAACCCGCAAAATACCAAAATGCACACTCAGCAGCCCGCCTATCCATGCGCCGGCGATGGTCATGATGACACCGTAGACCTTTGAAACCGTGGCGACCTCGTCTTTGGTGTAACCCATATCGACATAAAACGGGTTGGCCATGATGCCCATCACCACATCGGAAATCCGGTAGGTGCCGATCAACGCCAGCAGCACCAGCGCATGCCAGCCATAGCGCGTAAAAAAATCCGCGAAGGGTTTGATCACCGCATTGGCAAACCAGTGCAGCGCACCCGGGATTCCGCCGCCCAGAATGCGCTCCGGCTCGGCATCCGCAGGAACCTCCGGTTCCCTGATGATAAGCGTGGTAAGCATGCCCACCCCCATCATTCCCGCCATGGCGAGGTAGGCAATTTTCCAGGGAGCGTGTTCGTAAGTGGCTTCGGACGGGTCAAAACTCGCCGCGATCCACAATGCCCCTGCAGAGGCGGTAATCATGGCGATGCGATACCCGGTCTGGTAGGTGGCGGACATGGCGCCCTGCCATTCCAGTTTCACCGCCTCGATACGATAGGCGTCCAGTGCAATGTCCTGAGTAGCCGAGGCAAAGGCGACCAGAATGGCAAACTGCGCGATACGATGCAGGTCCTGTGCTGGATCGGTCAAGGCCATACCAACCAGACCCGTGATGATTCCGGTCTGCGCCAGCAACATCCATCCGCGGCGGCGACCGAACGTGCGCGTCAACAGCGGCAACCGCAATCTGTCCACCAGCGGCGACCAGGTCCATTTGAACCCATATGCCAGGCCGATCCAGCTGAGATAGCCTATGGTGGTGCGATCTATTCCCGCTTCGCGCAACCAGAATGACAATGTGCCAAGCACCAGCAACAGCGGTAACCCTGCGGAAAAACCAAGGAACAGCATGCCGATGACGCGCGGTTGCATATAAACGCGCAGAGCATCTTTCCAGCTTGCAGTCACAGTGCTGTCAATCATGGTGTGCTTTTTGGTTAACCACGCGAATAATTTCACGTTCCGCGCTGAAAACGGTACACCGCGGTACTGCCGAGCAGGTTGGGCAGCAGACTCACCTCGCTATCGCCGGTCATTACGCGCCGCTCCAGCACCGCCACATTGTGGTCGCGACAAAAGCTTTCGAAGTCGTGCAGCGTACACAGATGCACATTCGGCGTGTCGTACCACTGGTAGGGCAGCTCGCTGGAAACCGGCATGTTGCCGCGCAGCACATTGAGTCTGTTTTTCCAGTAGCCGAAGTTGGGAAAACTGACGATGCCCTCGCGCCCGACGCGCAGCATTTCGCGAATCAGCGGCTCGGTATGGCGCGTGGCCTGCAGGGTCTGCGACAGGATCACGAAGTCGAACGCGCCACTCTCGAAATCTTCCAGCCCGGACTCCAGATCGTCCTGGATCACGTTCACGCCGTTGGCGATGCACGACACAATGTCGCGGTCGCTGATTTCGACGCCGTAGCCGCGCACCGCGCGGGTTTCCTTGAGATAACGCAGCAGGCTGCCGTCGCCGCAGCCGAGGTCGAGCACCGACGCGCCCTTGGATATCCACGCGGCGATCGCGGCGAAGTCCGGGCGTTCGGCGGCGAGGCGGTCGATGTCCTGCTGCGTCATTTGGCCGGCTCCCTTGCGACGTTGTCGAGATAGGCGCGCACCACGTCAAAGTAGTGCGGGTCTTCCATCAGGAAGGAATCGTGTCCGTGCGTCGAGGTGATTTCAGCATAGCTGACGTTGCACCGGTTGTGCAGCAGGGGACGCACGATTTCGCGCGCGCGTTCCGGCGAAAAGCGCCAGTCGGTGGTGAACGAGATCACCAGAAAATCCGCGCGGGCAGCGGCGAACGCCTGATTCAGGTCGCCCCCGGAATCATGCGCCGGATCGAAATAATCCAGCGCCTTGGTCATCAGCAGGTAGGTATTGGCATCGAAGAAGGAAGCAAATTTGTCACCCTGATAGCGCAGATAGGACTCGACCTCGAACTCGATGTCGTAGCTGTAATTGAATTTTCCGGAGCGCAGTTCGCGGCCAAACCTGTCCGCCATCACGTCGTCGGACAGGTAGGTGATATGCCCCAGCATGCGCGCCAGCCGCAGGCCGCGCGTCGGCACCACGTTGTGCTGGTAGTAGTTGCCGCCGTAGAAATCCGGGTCAGTCAGGATGGCATTGCGCGCCACATCATTGAAGGCAATATTCTGCGCGGTCAGGCGCGGCGCACACGCAAT
>JBFKMJ010000160.1:0-4220 GCA_041629915.1 Gallionella sp. | reverse complement strand
TTCCTTGAGCTGGTAGGGTCGCGCCAGTGCCTCACGGATCTTTTCCGCAATCATGCCGATCTTGTGCGAAGTATCCTGTTCATCGCTGCTGACCCCCTCGAGCAGCACCACGAACTCGTCACCGCCCAGCCTCGCCACCGTATCCACCTCGCGCACGCAGTCCTTGATGCGTTGCGCAACCTCGATCAGCATCAGGTCGCCGTAATCGTGCCCCAGCGTGTCGTTGAGCGTCTTGAACCTGTCCATGTCGAGGAACATCACCGCACCGTAATCATGCCGCCGTACCGAGGCGGGCAGTGCGGCACGCAGCCGCTCCAGAAACAGACGCCGGTTGGGCAGCTGGGTCAGCGTGTCGTAGAACGCCAGATTGCGAATCTCATCCTCGACCTGTTTGCGCTCGGTGATATCGCTGAAAATGGCCACGTAATGCGTAATCTCCTGAAACTCGTTATTGATGGCAGTGATGGTCATCCAGTTTGGATAGACTTCACCGTTCTTGCGCTTGTCCCAGATCTCGCCCGACCATAATCCATATTGCTGCAGTTTCTGCCACATCTCTTCGTAGAAAGCATGATCCTGCCTACCCGAGCTCATGATGCGCGGATTTCTGCCCAGTACATCTTCCGGTTGATAGCCGGTGATTTCGGTGAATGCGTGATTGACGCGGATGATGTTCGCATCTGCATCGGTGATGAAAATGGCCTCGTGGGTCTCGAACGCTGCCGCTGCCACGCGTATCTCATCCTCGGCTTTTCTGCGTATGAATATTTCTTCCTGTAGCCGGGTGTTGGCAGTCTGAAGCTCGTTGGTGCGCTGTTTCACCTTTCCTTCCAGATCGGCATTGAGCTTGAGTACTTCCTGCTCGCGCCGCACCAGCCTGTCGAGCATGACATCGATGGTGCGTGCCAGTTGCCCGATTTCACCGCCACTGCGCTTGGGCATATCAAAATCATAGTCACCCTTAGCGATCTTGCCAGCCGCCTCGGTGAGCTGCTCTAGCGGCGCAAAAGTGCGGCGCAACACCAGCAGTATGACAGCACCGATCAGCAGCATGACCAGCAAGCCGGACAGCATGGTGTGCAGGGGGACGGAGGCGATCCCGCCCTCCATCACGCTGGCGGGAATCTCATACGCCAGAATCAGGAAATGCCCGGGGTTGGCTGAATCGAATTGGAAGCGCTCTGCCGCCAGGTAATAAACGTTTTCCCCTGCATCGTGGCGCTGCAATGGCAGATAGCTGGGCGCCCCCATGTTGGCCAGTCGGGAGAGTGCAGGAAAATCGGCCATGATGGATTCTTTGCGATCCGAGTCTGAACCGAATGTCATATTTGCATCGGGGTGCAGCAGGTAATCACCGTTCATGCTGGCGACATAGGCACGCACGTTGTTTGACAGGCCTTGAGATGCCCGGGAGAACAGTCGTCCGACATCCATGCTGATGGTTATCATGCCGAACAACTTGCCGTCCGGCGCAAACACCGGTGCGGCGGCACGCAGATCCGGCCTCATGGATTGCCCTGTTCCAACGGGTTTGTGAACGAGGTTGAATTCGGACAGGTAAACCTGTCCTGCCTCCATAGTGACGGTTGTATTAAAGTCATCCTGCCCGCTTCTGCGTTTCAGTTCAGCCTGCGGGATGACTCTTGCCGTGCCGTCGCGCATGTCCACGCGCGCCAGCTCGCGGCCGCCATCCATCACGCCGCTAAACTGTATCCGGTAGTAATCCGGGTTTGCGACGGCGTAGGCAGAGAAGATATCCTGCAGCCGCCTTTCCCATATTTCACGTGTACTGCCCTCGTGGGGGTCGATACCTCCGTTTAGTATTGCGCGAACGATCCCGGAGACCGGCGGAATGTTTGACAAAAACAGCGTGTTGCGACGCAGCATATCCACAGCCATGGTCAGGCGCTGTTTTTCGGCCTCCAGGCTCTGCTCCATCTGATTACGCTGTTCGTCGAGGTAGATCTTGTGCAGCCGTGATTCCTCGGCGAGCATCAACCAGAATGCGCCCGCGACCACGATGGCCAGTGCTGCGACCGTGATGCGGGTAGACAGGCGAATATCACGCAGCTTCATGGTGTTATGTCCAGATCTGACGAGGATATTGGAAATACTACTCTCATAACCCGGTCAGGGAGCAGCGATTTTTGCGCCTGGTCGGGGCTGTTTTCAGCACGATCTTGTCAATGCGGGGCGAATCATCTGCGGAGATGGGTTGCCAGGCGGCAAACTGCGCGTATAAACGACGGCCTGGAAAAGAACAAAGCGGCCACAAGCCGCTTGTTTAAAGGGACATCAGGCCTTTGGTTTGTATTGCTCAGGGCGCAAGCGCGGTGCCAGCAATTCATCAGCCGCATCTGCATCCAGACGATGGGCTGTTCCGTTTTCCAGGGGTTGCTCGAAATCGTTCCAGCCGCGCACGCCGGTCCTGAGCGAGACAACATTGGCAAAACCCATCTTCAGCATCACGTCTGCCGCAAGCACCGAACGTTTGCCGGAGCGGCAGATGACCACGATTTCGCGTTCACGCCCGGCAGCCAGTTCGGGCACGGTCTCGTCATAATCCCACTCGCAGGATTGCTCGAGTACGCCGCGCGGTACGTTGAGGGATCCGGGGATACGCAGCGCGTCGAATTCTGCAGGCTCGCGTACATCGAGCAGCAGCGGCCTGTTGCCCGCAGACAGCCGTCGGCTCAAGTCCCACGGCATGATCTCTTTCACGCGGGTGAGCGCTTCGGCAACAAGGTCGTCATAATGTTTCATGGTTGCATCCTCATACTCTGTCGAACACGGCTATCGACTCCACATGCGAGGTCTGCGGGAACATATTCATCACCCCGGCCGCCTTGAGCGTGTAGCCGTGCATCTGTACCAGCGTTTCCGCGTCACGGGCGAGCGTGGCCGGATTGCAGCTCACATAAACAATGCGCCCGGGGGCAACCTCCGGGGTGATGGCTTTCACCAGTTCCATCGCGCCGTCGCGCGGCGGATCGACTAGCCACTTGTCGAATTTACCCAATTGGGCCAGTGCCCCCTCATCCGTTTCAAACAGGTTCAGCGCCTGGAATTCCGTGTTGTCCGTCAGTCGGTTCAATGCGGCGTTGTGTGCGGCGCGTTTGACCAGAACCGCGCTGCCTTCGATGCCCAGCACTCGCGCACCCCTTCTGGCGATGGGCAGGGTGAAGTTGCCCAGCCCGCAGAAGAAATCGGCGATGTGTTCGCCGGGCTGCGGGTCGAGCAGGCGGATTGCACGGTGCACCATGACGCGATTGAGGGCGCTGTTCACCTGGGTGAAATCGGTCGGCGCAAACGGCATTTCGATATCGAATTCAGGCAGGCTGTAGGTAAGCGGCGGCGCATCCAGCGGATGGAATGGCGCCACGGTGTCCAGCCCTTTGGGTTGCAGCCAGAACTGGATGGCATGTTCATCGGCGAAGGCACGCAGGGCTGCCTTGTCGCTTTCCGTGGGCGGCGCCATCACGCGCAGCACCAGCGCGTCCACGTTATCCCCGCAGGCTACCTCAATTTGCGGCAGCTGTTCACGGATAGAGAGCGCGTCGATCAATTCCGCCAGCAGCGGAATCAGTCGGGAAATCCTTGGCGGCAGGATTTCGCAGCGCGACATGTCTGCCACGAAGCTGTTGCGCCTCTCGTGAAAGCCGACCAGTGTCTTGGCTTTTTTGCGCACATAGCGCACCGACAGGCGCGCGCGCTGGCGGTAACCCCACGGCAGGCCGTAAATCGGCGACAGGATGGTTTCCGCTTTGACCTTGCCGATGCGCGCCAGATTGTCTTCGAGAATGCGTTGCTTCGCGGCGACCTGTGCGCGCGATTCCAGATGCTGCATCGAGCATCCGCCGCACACGCCGAAGTGAATGCATTTCGGCTCGACGCGCATGAACGAAGGCCTGAAAATGTCCGTCACCTGCGCCATCTCGAAACTGGGTTTCCTGCGGTAGGATGCGTAGGTCACGCGCTCGCCGGGTAGCGCGCCCTCGATAAAAATCACCTTGCCGTCGGCGTGCGCGATGCCGCGACCTTCCTGGTCGAGCGATTCGATAAGGACGGGAGCGGGGTTTTCCTGTTTCATCATGGTTCAGTCACATTTCTCGGTTTCGTACAATCCGGCAACCAGTGTATCGCCGAAGCGGTTCATCATCAGCCAACCCAGCAGCACGCCGCTGCCGTTTGCCAGCATGTCGGCAAATTCGAAATAGCGG
>JBFKMJ010000159.1:0-4224 GCA_041629915.1 Gallionella sp. | reverse complement strand
CGGAGTTCGCCATGCATCTGGGCCAGGCTGCCGAGCCAGTGATCGAAGGTGGGCGCATCCGCGTGCGTGCCGGAAACGCGAGTGTGGTGGTCGACAAGGTGCTCGTCGCGCTCGGACGCCGTCCCAATATCGATCAGATGGGTTTTGAGAATCTGGGCGTCGAGCTCGATGCTCGCGGCGTGCCGCCTTTCGATTCGAACACGATGCAGATTGCCGGTCTCCCGGTGTACATCGCTGGCGATGCCAACCGCCACTTGCCGTTGCTGCACGAGGCGCTCGACGAGGGGTATATCGCCGGATATAACGCGATGCGGAGTGAGCCGGTCTGCTTCGAACGACGTGTGCCGCTCGCGATCGTATTTACCGATCCGGGCATCGCCGTCGTCGGACAACGCTACGCCGAGCTCAAGAAAGATGAGATCGTCATCGGCGAGGTCGATTTTTCAAATCAGGGGCGTGCACGGATGTCCGAGGTAAATCACGGCCTGTTGCGCGTCTATGCCGGCAAAAACAGCGGCTGTCTGTTGGGTGCCGAGATGTGCGCACCACAAGGTGAGCACCTTGCACATCTGCTTGCGTTGGCAGTGCAGCGCAAACTGACGGTGCGCGAGTTGTTGGGTATGCCGTTTTATCATCCTGTTCTGGAGGAGGGCTTGCGCACTGCCTTACGTGATGCCGCCAGCAAACTGGGCGGCAAGGATGTTGCCGATCTGGCTTACTGTGGTCGGATGGGCGTTGATGCGATTGATTAGCGCCAAACAGTTTCAGTATTGGGCCTGGCAAGGTAACAATGAAATGGGGACGGAGTGAGCTAACCCCCTTTAGCTCGTCGTCCCTCAACTTTACGTTAGGCACCGGACGTATAAAGGTGACAATAGGCACACATTGCAGTAAGCTTGCTACATGAAGCCATTTCGCTGGAATCACGAAAAAAACGAAGCGCTGAAAGTTGAGCGCAGTATTTCGTTTGAAGAAATAGTTCTTGCGATTGAAGCCGATGGCTTATTGGATGAGTTGCGCCACCCAAATTCGGAAAAATATCCAAACCAATCTGTTTTTGTCGTGGCGCTTGATGGTTATGTTTACTTGGTACCTTATGTTGAAGAGCCGGATTACTATTTCTTGAAAACAGTAATTCCCAGCAGAAAAGCTACGAGGGACTACTTGTTTAAGGAGTAACGAAATGAAAAAACTTGATGCGTTGGAGAAAGACATTTTGGCCGCCTATGAAAGGGGCGAGCTAAAAACCACCTCCCCTTCGAAAGCTGAATTGGCGAAATTCAAGGCCGCTGCCACAGCTACTTTTCTCAAGGAAAAACGGGTGAATATCCGCCTTTCCACGCCTGATCTAATGGATATTCAAGCCCGAGCACTTGAAGAAGGTTTGCCATATCAGACGTTGATCGCCAGTGTCCTTCATAAGTTTGTATCGGGGCGCCTTGTAGAGCCATCTTCAAGCCTAACTTCTCGCTCAAGCGGGGCGCGCCAAAAACGGCGCGCCCCTTAGCTTCACGTTAGGTGCCATGTCACACAGCTTCGACTTCGTCGGCCTGAATGAGAAGTTGTTTCTCCTAAGGCATCTCATATCAGGAATACGCGAGTACTGTAGGAAAGAACGACTTGTGCAGGGGCCCATTGACTACGAGGATGAGTGGTCAAACTACTATCTCCGTCTGCGTTACCTCGTCAGCAATGACCTGATCGAGTCAGCAGCCAAGCTGCGCGTGATCCAGGATACTAGCTTGAATCAACTTACGGATTCAGACATACGAGAGTTAGACGCAGCTTGCCGCAAAGGTCAAAGGATTGGCCTAATCCGACAAGGCGATTTTGCTCTTACCCTCCGCGAATCACTTGTGCTATTCGCCAGCATCCGCTTTCTGGCGCATTTTGCACGGCTATATCTGCGATGGTTACACAAGCGCAATCCAGATAAGAGTCGTTGTGAAACTGGAGCTATACGCCGGCTTTCCCGGAGATATGCCTGATGCCGGCAAGCGAAAAATCCGCAATGTGCTGCGCTATCGCTTCGATTTCCCCGTTGTCGTAGCACATGTCAGGATGCAGACGCTGCAAGACCGGATGGGAGTGGCGGTAGAACAGGCATTGCCCGAAGATGCTGAGCACGCAGCGGCGCAGTTCGAGTTCGCCGATTTCGGCACCGGCAATTTCACTGACCAGCTTGCCCATAAATTCATGCAGCGGCGCAATCGCTTCGCGCACGATTTTGTCCAGTGCGGGCGTGGGGTCGGCCAGTTCGCGCGCCATGATGCGGCATTGGGTCGAGGCGTTGTTTTCATCCAGCAGCATCAGCATGAAATCGCGGATGAACAGCCGCAGCCGCATTTCCGGGCAATCCCCCGCCCTCACATTGGCTTGTTGCAGGGCCTTGAGCGGCGCGAAGTTCAGCGCTTCGGCAAGCAGGCCATCCTTGCTGCCGAAATGATAATTCACTGCCGCGACATTGGCCTCGGCGCGGCGGCAGATTTCCCGCACGGTTGCGCCCTGAAAGCCATGCTGCGCAAATACCCCGCGCGCCGCGTTCAGCAGTCTGGTGCGGGTCTGATCGCTGGCAGTGGCATCGGTTGTGTCGGTCATTGTTCCGTGCCCGCGCTCTGGCCGGCGAGCGCCTTGTAGAGTTGCGCGGCGGCTGACAACTGAATGCGCCGCACCTGCACCGTACCCTGTTGCGCGGCGAACGTTTCGCGCTGCGCGTCCAGCACTTCAAGATGGCTGGCGATGCCCGCCTCGTAGCGTGCCTCGACCAGTTTCAGCCGCTGGCCTTGCGCATCGGCGTTGGCCTGTTGTGCGGCAAGCTGTTCGGCAAGTTTCTCGCGCGCGTTCAGCAGGTCGGCCACTTCGCGGAAGGCCTGCTGGATGGTTTTTTCATAGTCGGCGACCGCGATGATCTTGCGCGCCTCGGCGACATCCACGTTGGCGGAAGCACGCCCGGCGTCAAACAACGGCAGGGTGAGCGCGGGCTGGAAACTCCACGCGCCGCTGCCCGCATCGAACAGTCCGGCCAGCGTGCGGCTGGCCGTGCCGACGCTGCCGGTCAGCGTGATGCGCGGCAGGAAGGCGGCGCGCGCCGCGCCGATGTTGGCATTCGCGGCGATCAGCCGCTGTTCGGCCGCCAGCACGTCCGGGCGTTGCAGCAGCACTTCGGCAGGCAATCCGGCAATCAGGTCAGGATTGATGTCCTGTCGGGCCAGGCTGCGTGCGGCGGGCAGGTCTTTCATCTGCGTCACCGGTTGTCCGATCAGGGTATTGAGCAGATTTTCGGCAGCGGCCTGTTGCCGTTCCAGGCTGGCGCGCTCGGCCAGCGCGGCCTGATACGCGCCATCGGCCTGCAGGAAATCCAGATCACTGGATACACCCAGATTGCGGCGGCGTGAGGTCAATTCGCGGTATTCGCCGCGCGCTCTGGCGGTTTCCGCGGCAAGTTGCGCGCGTTCACTCAGCTCCAGTTGCGACAGGTAGGCATTCGCCACTTCGGCGATCAGCGACAGGCGGAAGGCGCGCTGGGCGGCCTCGGTAGCGAGGTAAGTGGATCTGGCGGCCTCGCTCAGGCTGGTGACCCGTCCCCAGAAATCCAGTTCGAACGACACCAGGCTGATGCCCACGTCGTAGCGCTGCGAGTTGATCGCATTGGCGGTAAAGGCGGATGCGCCCGCCGGGGTGCGTGACGCATTGCGTCCGGCGGTGGCGTTGAGGTTGGGGAGCCGGTCCGCCTGCTGGACGCCGAATTGCGCGCGGGTTTCGGCGATGCGCGCGGTGGCGATGCGCAGGTCGCGGTTGTTTTCGAGGGCGGCCAAGATCAGCGCCTGCAAACGCGGGTCCGGGTAGTATTGCCGCCAGCCGGTGTCGGCAACCTGCCGCGCGCCGTCCGGCCTGGCGGAATCCGGCCAAGCCGCGGCAACCGGCGCGGCGGGGCGCTGGTACTCGGGCATTTGTGAACAGCCCGTCATTGCAATGGCCAATGCGGCCAATAAAGTCTTATTCATGCGGCTTCTCCTCATGATGCGCCGTACGCGCGTGGCCGGGGAAAATGCGCCGGATCACGACGAAAAACACCGGCACCAGAAATACGGCGAGCACGGTCGCGGCGAACATGCCGCCGATCACGCCGGTGCCGATGGCATGGCGGCTTTGTGTGCCCGCGCCGGTGGAAATCGCCAGCGGCATCACACCGGCGATAAAGGTAATGGAAGTCATCAGGATCGG
>JBFKMJ010000158.1:0-4262 GCA_041629915.1 Gallionella sp. | reverse complement strand
TCGCCCGGCTGCAGGCCGGAAGTCATGCGATCCAGATCGGTGAAGCCGGTGGCGATGCCGGTCACATCGCTGGTGTTGTCGCGACCATATAAGGTCTCGATGCGTTCCACCACCTGGGTCAGCAGCGGCGGCATGGGGAGGAAGCCCTGTTTACCACGTGAGCCCGCCTCGGCGATCTCGAACACTTTACTTTCCGCTTCATCGAGCAACTGCGCAGCATCGCGTCCGGTCGGGTTGTAAGCGCTGCTGGAAATATCGGTACCGACTTCCACCAGTTTGCGCATGATGGAACGCTCGCGCACGATTTCACCATATCGGCGGATATTGGCCGCAGACGGCACGTTCTGCGCCAGACTGCCCAGATACGGCAAGCCGCCGACCTTGTCCAGCTCGCCGGAAATTTCCAGCGCCTCGGCCACGGTAATCACATCCACCGGCTTGGCCTGTTCGCTCAGGCGCACGATCTGGCGGTAGATCAGGCGATGCTCGTGACGATAGAAATCGTCATCGGTGATCAGATCGGCAATCTTGTCCAGCGCGCTCGCTTCAATCAGCAGGCCACCCAATACCGATTGCTCGGCCTCCACCGAATGGGGCGGCAGTTTGATCTGGTCGAGTTGGGTGTCGGGGCTGGAAAAATTTTGCATTCGATAAACCGATTGGTTGCCATCAGGCGAGAGACATTTTACCCGTCCCGTTCTGAATTATGGAAACAAAAAAGGACTGTTGCCAGTCCTTGTTTGTATTGCCTTGATACAACGGCGGATTACTGTTCGCCGAGCACCGAGACAGTGATGTCCACAGCCACATCGGTATGCAACGCGATGCTGACCGGATGATCGCCGACCTGCTTGAGGTGACCGGCCGGCATACGCACCTGAACCTTCTCGACTTCAAAACCCTGTGCTGCCAATGCCGCAACGATATCGGCATTGGTGACGGAACCGAACAGCTTGCCGTCCACGCCGGCCTTTTGCACGACCTGAACCGTCAAGCCGGCCAGCTTCTCGCCGCGCGCCTGCGCCTCGGCAAGTTTGGCCCTGTCGGCAGCTTCGTGTTCGGCACGGCGCGCTTCAAACTCGACCATGTTGGCGGCTGTTGCGCGCTTGGCCTTACCCTGCGGGATCAGGAAGTTGCGGGCATAGCCGTTCTTGACCTTGACCACATCGCCCAACTGGCCGACGTTGATCACTTTTTCCATCAGAATTATTTGCATGATCGCTCCTTAGTGCAAATCGGTGTAGGGCAGTAAAGCCAGGAAACGCGCGCGCTTCACGGCAGTGCTCAATTGGCGCTGATAGCGTGTCTTGGTGCCGGTGATGCGCGCCGGAATCAGCTTGCCGTTCTCGGAAACGAATTCCTTGAGGATGTTCACGTCCTTGTAATCCACTTCGGCGATCTTGTCGACCGTGAAACGGCAGAACTTGCGGCGCTTGAACAGATTGTTACGGGAAGAACGCTTGTTCTTGTCATCTTTCTTTTTATCGGATGGACGAGCCATGATATTTCCTTATTTCAAATGATGTCGTTGATATGCAAAACCGGTTGTCGACCGCGCGTTCATTTCACACTGCGGCAAACGCCGCTGACGGCAATCCGGTTACGCGCCAATCAAATCAGGCTGACGCAGCTTCTTCAGTCTTGGCCGCAACAGGAGCGGGAGCGGCTTCCGTCGGCACGGAGCGGGATTTCTCTTCCTTCATCATGGCTGACGGTTCGACAACGGCCGCCTTGGTCTTGACGGTCAGATGGCGCAGCACGGCATCGTTGAAGCGGAACGCATGTTCCAGCTCTTCCAGGGTTTCCTGGTTGCATTCGATATTCATCAGCACATAGTGTGCCTTGTGAATCTTCTGGATCGGGTAGGCCAGTTGACGGCGGCCCCAGTCTTCCAGGCGATGGATCTGACCATCCTTGGAAGTGACCAACGTGCGATAACGCTCGATCATTGCGGGCACCTGCTCGCTCTGATCGGGATGCACGATAAACACGATTTCGTAATGTCGCATTACATCTCCTTGTGGTTATTAAAGCCCCCCGTCATGACGCCAATTGCTTCCCTGAAGGAAAGCGGGACTGGCACGGCGCATGCGGTGGAGCAAGGTATGCAAGGCTGAAAATCAACCTCACAGGGGCGCGCATTATAGCGAAATAAGCTTATGCGTCAAGGAATTTGCGGTTTCCAGGCTTGACTTGGTAGATGAAGACGCGGTGCAGGACAAGACCGCCACCACCAGGAGCCGTTATGCGGCATTGGCGGAAACGATGCAGGAATTTGAGGTTGCCGTGGATCACATCCATGGCCAGGCCGCTGGACTCTGTCCCGCTTAACTTGCCAGCCGTCCTGATGCAGCCTCACTTCATGAGCACCCTGTTTCGGCACTCTCACATGAGTGCGTGCTGTGTGTCGAACAAACCTAGCTCCTTGGCATACCAGATCGCCTCGGTGCGGTTCGTTACGCGCAAGGTTTTATATACCGCAGTCAGGTGCATCTTGATGGTTCCCAAAGCAAGGCCGGTTATCTCGGAAATTTCCTTGTTGGTATATCCCGCAGCCAGACATCTTAAAACTTCCTTCTGCCGCATGGTCAGACCATTTTCGTCGGCATTCGAACGGCGATCGTCGTTGATTGGATTCCTGTTCAAGTCAGCCACTTCGGGCTGCCGCAAAAGCTTCTCTGGCACATGGAGATGACCGGGATACGCCGCTTTCAATGCGCCTAACAACGTCGAACTGGTCGCACTCTTGCATACATAAGCACTCGCGCCATACGCCAATGCCTTGTTCATGATGCTACGGTTATCCTCAATGGAAACCACCACGACAGGAACATGCGGACAAAAGTACCGCAAGCGTTTGACGGAAATCGCTCCTCCACTACCGGGTGATTTCAACTCCAGCAATATCAAGTCCAGGTCGGAATGTTCCATGGCAAGCTTCAGGCCATCTGAAAAGTTTTCCGCCTGCAGTATTTCTTCAACCTTGTCGAGCGACTGCCGCAAAAAATGGCTTATACCATCACGAAATAACCCGTGATTATCGACCAGCAAAATCTTCATGCAGACTTAACCCCTTCCTTAGAGTGCTCGTTGTTGCTTTCTGACAGTGTTATTTGCATTCCATTTACCATGGCTTCGCAACCAGGCTCAATCACCCGAGCCACATCGCCCTGGCATTCAGCGCAACGGCCTACCAATAGCAAACTTCCATCTCTGACTACGCCGAAGAAATTGGTGATCGTTACTCTACGGCGGCATTTCCCACACCACACATCAGATATAAGTAGCTTGCGGGAATCCGGCGAGATGGCCTCCCAACGCGCGGCAGCAGGTGCAGTAAAGTGGGGCTGGGATTCGACGGTCATGTTTGTTCAAATATAGATACATAGATATTGTTGTGGCTTGCCGGAGGCATATCACCAAAAAACGGATGATTCTGACTGCCCGTGAATTGGCACAGTGAGACACAGAGCCACTACCAGCCAAGCATATGGGTCGCACTCTATCGGCATTCAGTCAGAAGTTGTATATGCCGAAATGCCTATATAATTCGGCCTAGGTATTTTTGGATGTGGTTGGATTTGGGTATTGACTGAGATCGGCTATTGGCGGCGAGTATTCATAGATACATGCAACCGCAAAGCGGCCATAGAAGAGTGACTATGACGCAAACGGTGCTTTCCAACTTCGTGTGAACCTGCAACAGTTGCACTGCCCACAAATTCTTTGTTCGCCGGTAGATCAGGGTGGCCTTGGTACGGCGCATCGTATGGGTGCCATAGGCGGCGGTATCAAGCGTCGACCCATCGATGCACGATTCCGGCATATTGCCGTGTTGAGACCTGAGCAGAGTTTTAGAGACGGCCTGAAAAGTCGAAGTTCGCCTATATATCGGGAACAGTACCTCGCCACCAACTGCTTCCAAGATGACCTGCTCCACAGTCTTGCATCGCAAGCCTGTGACAAGAACTTGCACAAGAGCATCGCTGTTGTGCCAATCAAACAATCCTGCGGTCTGGCTTTGCCAGTCTGTGACTACGCCTTCACAATTGCGCAGTTTTTGTGGCTGTTGAATTATCGCCCCATGTCCCTTATAGTGCGGCCATGGCTCCTAAATCACTCCTCCAGCACAACCCGCACTTGCGTAACGAGCAGGACTACCAGCGCGCCTTGCGTGCCAGTGTGCTTTCCTCGATTGCAATTGAAGGCGTCAAAAAAGCGGCGGAACGCGCGCTTACACCCGCACGCAACAAACAACCAGC
>JBFKMJ010000157.1:0-4296 GCA_041629915.1 Gallionella sp. | reverse complement strand
GCTTCGCTTGCCCGTCCGCGACCAGCCACAATTCGTCGGCCACGGTGCGGATCAGACTGCGGTCATGGGACACCAGCACTACCGCGCCGGTGTATTCCTCCAGTGCGAGGGTGAGGGCGTCGCGCATGTCCAGATCGAGATGGTTGGTGGGTTCGTCTAGCAGCAGCAGATGCGGTTTCTGCCAGGCCAGCAGTGCGAGTGCGAGACGGCTTTTTTCGCCGCCGGAAAAACTCGATACCGGCCGATCTTCGTCGTTGCCGGCCAGCCCGAAGCGGCCGAGGAAGGTGCGCAGCGCCAGCGTGGTTTCCTTTGGCGCGAGCCGCTCCATGTGTTGCAGCGGGGTCGCCGCACTGTCGAGATTTTCCAGCTGGTGCTGGGCGAAGTAGCCGATGCGGATGTCGGGCGTGATATCCAGCTTGCCGAGGGCAGGGCGGAGTTCGCCGACCAGCAGTTTGATCAGCGTGGATTTGCCCGCGCCGTTCGGCCCGAGCAGCGCGATGCGCGCACCGGCGCGCAGCACCAGGTCAACGTCCCGGAACAGCATCTTGTCGCCATAGCCGAAGCCCATCTTTTCGGCGCGCACCAGCAGATCGGGGCTGCGCTCCGGCGCTTCGATCTCCAGCTCGAAATGGCCGTCCGTGACATGCACCGGGGCGATGCGCGTAAGCCGTTCCAGCGCCTTGACGCGGCTCTGCGCCTGTTTGGCCTTGGTCGCCTTGGCGCGGAAGCGGCGCACAAAGTCTTCCAGATGCGCGATCTTCGCCTGTTGCGTCTGGTACGCCTGATTCTGCTGCGCGATACGCTCGGCGCGGGCGCGCTCGAATTCGTCGTAATCGCCGCTGTAACTGTCGATGACGCAATCGTGGACATGGGCGATACGGTTGACCGTGGCGTTGAGGAATTCGCGGTCATGCGAGACCAGCAGGATGCTGCCGGGATAGCGCGACAGATATTGTTCCAGCCACAGGATGGCTTCCAGATCGAGGTGATTGGTCGGCTCGTCGAGCAGCAGCAGATCGGCGCGGTGCATCAGCGCACGCGCCAGATTGAGGCGCATGCGCCAGCCGCCGGAAAAGCTGTTTACCGGACGCGCCAGACTGTCGCTGGCAAAGCCCAGCCCGTTCAGCAATTGCGCCGCGCGTGCCGGCGCGCCATAGCCATCGATGGATTCAAAATGTTGCTGAGCTTCAAACCATGCACTGTCGTGATTCTCCCGCGCCAGGATTTTTTCCAGCTGGCGCAACTGCACATCGCCGTCGAGCACGAATTCCAGCGCGGGCTGCGAGGAGTTGGCGATCTCCTGTTCGACAAAGGCGATGGTCTTGCCGCTTTGCAGCGAAACCTCGCCGCCGTCCGGGCCGAGTTCGCCGCGTATCAGACGGAACAGAGTGGTCTTGCCGCAACCGTTCTTGCCCACCAGCCCGATGCGCTGATTGGCAAACGCCTGCAGATTCGCCTGCTGGAACAGCGGAATGCCGCCCTGCAGGTAGGTTAGATTCTGGATATTGAGCATGGCGCGATGATAGCAGAGGGTTTCGTCCACCATGCCAACTGAATCAACCACGATTTACCAGACGCATGCCGGCCTCATGAATGCCGTCCGCACGAACAATTCATCGGCTGTTTTCTGCGGTCCGGACAAGTCTTCAAGACCCTTGTGAACAAAGGCTTGCGTGTTTTATTTTGTCCGTCTCGATGCGGTGCATTTTTTGCAATCCAGCATTTTTTACTGTAAAACCTAAGGCATACGCGGCTTGTTGCGGCTGTACGTAACAATCAATTCGCACTCAACAAGGTTCACCCGATTCATGCCCTGCGGCTGCCAGGAAAAAGACGCGGGGCATGGACAATACGAATGACTTTCCAGCGATGCCGCTTTCACAGCGGCAAGGCGAACTTGTGCAAAAGGCGCATAATTCTGAGAACTGGAGATCGCAATGCCACAGACATTATCGAAAAACCACGGCACCGTGCCGCACAGCTTGTTCACGGAACAGGATGCCTATTTGTTCCGCGAGGGCACGCACGGGCGTTTGCATGAAAAACTCGGGGCGCACCCATGCAGCCTTGACGGGGTCGAGGGGACGCAGTTTGCAGTGTGGGCGCCGAACGCAAAATCGGTTGCGGTGACGGGTGATTTCAACGGCTGGGACAAAACCGCCCACCCACTGCAACCGCGCCGGGACGGCTCGGGCATCTGGGAAGGATTCATTCCCGGCGTCGCTGTTGGCGCATGCTACAAATACCATATCGTTTCCCGCCGTCAGGATTACGCGGTGGACAAGGCCGATCCTTATGCATTCAGTGCGGAAGAGCCGCCGCGCACCGGATCGCGCGTCTGCAGCCTCGACTACCAGTGGAATGACGCGGAATGGATGAGTAATCGCCGCCGGGCCAATGCACTTGATGCGCCGATGTCCATATACGAAGTGCACCTCGGTTCCTGGCGGCGCGTGCCGGAAGAAGACAACCGTTCACTCGGTTATCGCGAGCTGGCGCCGTTGCTTGCTGCCTATGTGCAGGAACTGGGCTTTACCCATGTCGAGCTGATGCCGGTCACCGAGCATCCTTTTTTCGGCTCCTGGGGCTATCAGACCACCGGTTATTTCGCACCCAGCGCGCGCCAGGGCACGCCGCAGGATCTGATGTACCTGATCGATCACCTGCACCAGTGTGGTATCGGCGTGATTCTGGACTGGGTGCCGTCGCATTTCCCCGGTGATGAGCATGGCCTGGCCTATTTTGACGGCACGCATTTGTTCGAACATGAAGACCCGCGCAAAGGCTTCCACCCCGAATGGAACAGCGCCATTTTCAATTACGGTCGCAACGAGGTGCGCGCCTTCCTGCTTTCGAGCGCGCTGTATTGGCTTGAGCATTACCATTTCGACGGCCTGCGCGTCGATGCGGTTGCCTCCATGCTTTACCTCGACTATGGACGCAAGGAGGGGGAGTGGATACCCAATGTGCATGGCGGCAGGGAGAATCTGGAAGCGATTTCGTTTCTGCGCATGCTCAACGAGGCGGTGTACCGCGACCACCCGGATGTGCAGACCATCGCCGAAGAGTCCACCGCCTGGCCGATGGTGTCGCGTCCCGTTTATGTCGGCGGGCTGGGCTTCGGAATGAAATGGAACATGGGCTGGATGCACGACACGCTGAAGTATTTTCAGCAGGATCCGGTGTTCCGCAAATACCATCACGGCCAGATCACCTTCAGCATCTGGTACGCATTCAACGAGAATTTCCTGCTGCCGCTGTCACACGATGAAGTGGTTCACGGCAAGGGCGCACTGATCGGCAAGATGCCCGGCGACGAGTGGCAGCAGTTTGCCAACCTGCGCCTGCTGTATGGCTACATGTGGGCGCACCCGGGCAAGAAGCTGCTGTTCATGGGCGGCGAATTCGGGCAGCGGCGCGAATGGCAGCATGACGAAAGCCTCGAGTGGCATGTGCTGCAGTATCCGCTGCATGCCGGGATGCAGCGCTGGCTGGGCGATCTGAACCGCTGCTACCGGACGCAGCCGGCCCTCTTTGAGAAGGATTTTTCAGCGGAGGGGTTTGAGTGGATCGATTTTCACGACTGGGAGGAAAGCGTCATCTGCTTCCTGCGCCATGGCCAGCACGCCGAAGACACCGTGCTGGTGGTGCTCAATTTCACCCCGTTGCCGCGCCAGAATTATGTCGTGGGCGTGCCGTGCGGCGGGTACTGGCAGGAAATTCTCAACAGCGACGCCAAGCTATACGGCGGCAGCGGCATGGGTAATCTGGGCGGTATCGAAGCTGCTCCGGTGGCGGCGCAGGGCCATCTGCACTCTCTGGTACTCACCCTGCCACCGCTGGGTATGGTATATCTCAAGGCGCGCACTGTGCAGGGGGAAAAGCATGAATGATTTGAAGCAGCTTGAAGGCCGTCCCCGGACTGTCATCGAACGCGTCAGACCGGAAGTGGATGGCGGGCGCTTTCCGATCAAACGCTGTATCGGCGAGCAGGTCATCGTGGAGGCCGACATATTCTCGGATGGCCATGATGCGATCCGCTGCCTGCTGCTGCACCGCGAGGCCGGCACTGAAGTCTGGCAGGAGGCCCCCATGCTCAAACTGGGGAATGATCGCTGGCAGGGCAGTTTCAACGTCACCACCATCGGTCGCCACCAATACACCCTGCTGGCCTGGGTCGATCGCTTCCTGACCTGGCGCCATGATCTGGCCCGGCGCGAGGACGAACAGGACATTGCCATCGCGCTGAAGGTTGGCGCCGATCTGATCGAGGGCGCCGCCGGACGCACCAGCGGC
>JBFKMJ010000156.1:0-4320 GCA_041629915.1 Gallionella sp. | reverse complement strand
GTATCGGCACCAGCACGCTGGATGTGGTGGCGCGCCATCCGGACAGATTCCGCATCATTGCATTGACGGCGAATTGCCAGGCTGACCTGTTGTTCAGACAGTGCATTCAGTTCAAACCGCGCTATGCGGTGTTGCTGGATGAGGCTGCTGCTGCCGGGTTGCGCGAATGCATAGATGGGGCGGGTCTGGATGTTGAAGTACTGAGCGGCGCAGCGGCATTGGAGCAGGTTTCGATTTTGCCCGAGGTTGATACGGTGATGGCCGCCATCGTCGGCGCAGCGGGTTTGCCTCCCACGTTGGCGGCGGCGCGTGCCGGCAAGAAAATCCTGCTGGCGAACAAGGAAACGCTGGTGATGGCGGGCAATGTGTTCATGGAGGCGGTGCGCGCCAGCGGATCGACATTGTTGCCGATTGACAGCGAACACAACGCGGTTTTTCAGGCGCTGCCGCGTGGCTGTGACGGCAATCTGGCGGAGAACGGCGTGCGCCGTATCCTGCTGACCGCTTCCGGCGGCCCGTTTCTCAACATGCCGTTGTCCGGGTTGCAGAATGTCACGCCGGAGCAGGCCTGCGCGCATCCCAACTGGAGCATGGGCAGAAAAATTTCGGTGGACTCGGCGAGCATGATGAACAAGGGGCTGGAAGTCATCGAGGCGCACTGGCTGTTCAATGCTGCTGCCTCCGATATTCAGGTGGTGGTGCATCCGCAGAGCGTGATTCACTCTCTGGTCGAATATGTGGACGGCTCGATGCTGGCACAACTTGGCAATCCAGATATGCGCACGCCGATTGCTTATGGCCTGGCATGGCCGGAGCGTATCGATTCCGGCGTGGCGCCGCTGGATTTGTTCAAGGTGGCGACTATGAATTTCGAGGCGCCCGATCTTGATCGTTTTCCCTGTCTGGCGCTGGCCTATCGGGCATTGCGCGCGGCAGGCACGGCGCCGGCGATACTGAATGCCGCGAACGAAGTGGCGGTGGCGGCTTTTCTCGCCAAGCAGATTTCCTTCCTGTCGATTCCGCGCGTCATCGAAGCTGTGCTGGATTCGCTGCAGGTCAATGCGGTCGGTAGTCTCGATGATGTGCTCGGCGCAGATGCCGAGGCACGTCGGACCGCGCAACAGAAAATCGGACAACTATGATGACCTTGCTTGCATTTGTCGGGGCGATTGCGCTGCTGGTGGTGTTTCATGAGCTGGGACACTACTGGGTGGCGCGCCGCTGCGGCGTCAAGGTGCTGCGTTTTTCAATCGGCTTCGGCAAGGTGATTTACCTGAAGCGCTTCGGCGGCAGCGGCACCGAGTGGGTGATTTCCGCGATTCCGCTGGGCGGTTACGTCAAGATGCTGGACGAGCGCGAAGAAGCGGTTGCGCCGGAAGACTTGCCCTATGCCTTCAACCGTCAGCCGGTGCTGCAGCGCATGGCGATCGTGGTGGCCGGGCCACTTGCCAATTTTTTGCTTGCCATTGTGCTGTACTGGGGACTGTTCGTGCATGGATTGCCGGGTTTGAAGCCGACCCTGGGCGAGGTGCCGCCAGACACGCCGGCCGCTTATGCGCAAATGCAGTCTGGCGAAACCATACTCAGCATCAATGGTGAAAATATCCCGAGCTGGCAGGAGGTGCGCTGGACCATACTGGAACTGGCTCTGCGGCAGGGTGAAGTCAATATCCAAGCGCGCGGCGCGCAGGGTGAATTGCGTTCTTACCAGCTCGATATCAGTGGTCTGGAGGCCAGTGATCTGGAAGGAGAGTTTCTCGACAAGCTGGGGCTGAATATTTATCAGCCGGTTGTCCTACCCGTCATCGGCAGGGTTGTCGAAGGTGGGGTTGCCGAGCGCGCCGGATTGCAGAAAGGCGACCATGTTTTGCGCGCCAATGGTGTGGCGATGCAGCGTTGGGCCGAGTTGGTGGAGATGATACGTGCGCATCCCGGGAAAGCCATACGGTTTGACATTCAGCGTGGCGAGATGACTACCAGCATCGAGCTGGTGCCGCAGGGCGTTGTCGAATCCGGCGAGACAGTCGGGAAGATCGGTGCCGGGCCGCAAGTGAACGATGCGACTTGGCAGGCGATGCTGATCGATGTCAGCTATGGCCCGCTCGAGGCGTTCCCACGGTCCTTGCGCAAGACCTGGGAGACTTCCGCCATCACCCTGAAAATGCTGGGCAAGATGGTGATGGGTGAAGTGTCGATAAAGAACCTGAGCGGACCGATCACGATTGCCGATTATGCCGGACAATCAGCAGAAACCGGCATGGTAGCCTATTTGAGTTTTCTGGCCTTGATCAGCATCAGTCTCGGTGTGCTGAATTTGCTGCCAATCCCCTTATTGGATGGGGGGCACTTGTTGTATTATGTCGTTGAACTGGTCAAGGGGAGCCCGGTCTCCGAGCAGGCTTGGGAAATCGGCCAGAAAATCGGAATCGCGCTGCTGGGCACACTGATGGTCTTTGCGATCTATAACGATATTAATCGCCTTATTTCAGGTTAAATAATGAAATTGAAAAAACTGGCGGGATTGATTTCCCTGCTCTGCATGTCACCCGCTTGGGCCATCGACCCATTCACCGTCAAGGACATCCGCATCGAAGGCATTCAGCGTACCGAGGCCGGTACGGTGTTCAGCTATCTGCCGGTCAAGGTTGGCGATACCATGGACGACCAGCAGGCTGCTGCCGCGATCCGATCCCTGTATGCGACCGGGTTCTTCAGGGATGTGCGTCTTGAAGTCGAGCAGGGCGTGCTGATCGTGCTGGTGCGCGAGCGCCCGTCGATTGCCAGCATCGAGCTTAACGGCATCAAGGATTTCCCCACGGATCAGCTCAAGGACAACATGAAATATGCCGGGCTGGCCGAGGCGCGCATTTTCGACAAGGGCGCGCTGGACAAGGCAGTGCAGGAATTGAAGCGCCAGTATGTGGCACGCGGCAAATATGCTGTGAACGTGAGAACGACCGTTACCGAACTGGAACGCAATCGTGTCGGCATCAGGTTTGATGTGGTGGAAGGCGAAGTTTCCAAAATCAAGCAGATCAATCTGGTCGGCACGCAGGCTTATCAGGAAGAAGAATTGCTGGACTTGATGAAGCTCAGTACGCCGGACTGGTTGAGCTGGTTCAGCAAGGATGACCAATACTCGAAACAGAAATTGTCCGCTGACATGGAAGCCATGCGCTCGTTCTACATGGACAATGGCTATCTGGAATTCAACATTGAATCCACGCAGGTTTCAATCACGCCGGACAAGAAGGATATTTACATCACCATCAATATTGCCGAAGGGCCGAAATATACCGTGTCGAAAATCGGTATTTCCGGCAACACGCTGATTCCCCGGCAGGAGGTGGAGAGCCTGATACAGGTGAAAGCAGGTGATTCATTTTCGCGCAGCGCTTTGACCGAGACCAGCCAGAAAATCGGTGAGCGTCTCGGGCAGGAGGGGCACGCCTTTGCCAACGTCAATGCCATTCCCGAGCTGGACAAGGAAAAACATCAGGTCGCATTCAATTTCGTGATTGATCCCGGGCAGCGGGTTTACATACGCCGCATCAATATCGCGGGCAATGACAAGACACGCGACGAGGTCATACGCCGCGAATTCCGCCAGATCGAGGGTGCTTGGTTCGATGTGGAAAAAATCAAGAAGTCCAAGCAGCGCGTCGATAAACTGAACTTCTTCGAGGAAGTGAATGTGGAAACGCCGCCGGTGCAGGGCGCCACCGACCAGATGGATGTCAATGTTTCGGTTGTAGAAAAATCCACTGGTAACATCTCGGTGGGCGCGGGCTTTTCCAATAATGAAGGATTGTCGTTGGTGGCCGGCGTGACGCAGGCCAATCTGTTCGGTAGCGGCAACCATGTTGCGACGCAAATCAATACTAGCAAGACCAATCAGGTCTATTCGCTTTCCTATACCAACCCGTATTTTACCGACGACGGTGTGAGCCGCGGTTTCGACGTTTATAGGCGTAATACCGATTCAACCGATACGTCCGTCAGCCAGTATGCTTCGCGTACGGTCGGCGGCGGAATGCGTTTCGGCGTGCCGATAGGCGAGGAAGACTCCATCAGTTACGGCCTGGCCTATGAGCAGACTGATCTTTCATTGACCGTATTAAGCTCGACCAGGCTTGTGCAATACGTGAACGATTTTGGCGCGTCAAATGGCAGTTTGACGGGTACGGTAGGGTGGGGTCATGACAGCCGCGACAGTGCGATCTATACTACTGCAGGCACGGTGCAGCGTGCCTTTGCGGAAATCGCCATGCCGGTACTCGATATGCGCTACTACAAGCTGAATTACCAGCATCAATGGTT
>JBFKMJ010000155.1:0-4357 GCA_041629915.1 Gallionella sp. | reverse complement strand
ATCCTGTCCGATCTGGCCGAGCATCTTGGCCTGCGCACGCGCGCCGAGCTGCTTGCGATGATAGCCAAGGCGGGTTTGCAGGTGTCGGGAAAAATCGATGTGAAGCCGCATCACCCGCGTGTCGCCGATGCCGGCGACCCGCTGCATGCGGCCCGTGCAGCAGAGCTCACTTCGCTGTGGCGACTGGCGACCAAATAATCATCCTGTCTTGCCGGAAATTAAATGCGGCGCCCTTCAGACCAAAAAATCAGCCGCCCCTGCCACGATACATCGTGGCGGCAGGGACGGCTGAAAAGGCTTGCCGGTGTGCTGCCACACCGCAAGGCCTGATGCTTATTTGATATTGGACAGCAGCTTGGGATTGGTTACCAGCTTGCGCACGCCGTGGGCATGGTCTTCCTCAAACGTATTGCCTTCGCACCACTTGGCTACCGAGTTGATGTCCACCTTGGCGCATTGCGGGCGCACGCTCCAGGTGACCTGCAGCGGAGAGCAGGCCTGTTCGGTGTACTTGGGGCCGGTGGTCGAGCCCGTGAATTCGACCGGCGTGCCGGTGTTGCCCGGCAGCGCCTTCGCCTGATGGAAACCGTTGACCACATTACCGTCGTAATCCAGCGTGTTGAAGTCCAGCGCGTTCGGATCGTTGACCAGGGTGAACACCTGGGTCTCTACGCGCAGATCCGGATTAGCGCAGGATTCGGACAGGCAGGAACCCAGCCCCTTGCCCGGCTTGACGTCGCAGGAGGAGTGCACCCAGTGCACCTCGATGGTGTCGCCCGGCTTGAGTTCGCCGTGCTCGCTCTTGCAGACCGGCTTCGCGGTCGCTGCCAGCTCCGCCTTGCTCAATTCCCTGCTCATATTGCACTGGTAGCCGCTTTCATAACCATGCCCGTCGCCATCGCCGGCATAGATTGAAAACGCCTTAGCCTTGTGCTCCGCGTTCTTGTGGAAGTGGATGTTGCACAGGTTCATTTCACTGGCGCTCGGCGCCAGCGTAAAGACGCGCTTGTTTTCACCACGTACGCTGTCAATATCGCGCGGTGTTTGCGGACCGAAACCCACGCACGCCTCGCCCGACGCGCCGTGCCCTGCATGACCGTGTCCGTGACCGGAATCACTCGCCATGGCGCCAGTAGAGAACAAACCCAGCGCCACTACCAAACCAACATAACTTCCCTTGATCAATTTCATTTGAAAGAACCTTATGAATGTTGAAATAATTGTTTAACCTTCACCTGCGCCTGATGCAAATCAGACAGGCCAGGATAAATCCTCCATTGTCCTACGTAGTGCAGGGGTAATTTTACCTGACCAAAGCGGGGGATGTGAACGGCCGTGAAATCTGCGCCCTGCGCGCCGCCTCAAGCGTACGCGGTGTGTGTCATGAATCTTCCGGTTCCGTGACCAGCGCAATCGTCGTGGCTGCGCTGGCCTTGTCGATATCCAGCCGCACCTCGCAGTACTCGTTGTTTTCGCTGATGGGGGTCGGGTCGCCCGCGCAATTGCACCCGCTGGTCACGCTCTGGTAGAAAATGCCTGCCCGCACGCGGATCGATTCTTCCGTTTCGACCACGCTGTTGATCATCGCAGTGTAGGGCGCGTCAGTCACATAGTTGCCGGTCGACAAGCCCTGCTGCAGCGGCAACTGGTCGGCGTCCAGCTGCTCGATTTCCTGTTTGAGAACGGCCGCAAAATCGGGCGTCCCCCAGGCGCTCAATGCCTTGTCGAATCGAATCATGGCGCGTTCCTGTCCTTCGCGAGCGCCTGCAGCACCGCCTTGAGCAGGGTCCAGCAGCGCGCGACGGATGCTATTTCGACCCGCTCGCCGGGCGCATGAGCGCCGCGAATATCCGGGCCGAAGGAGATCATGTCCAGCTGCGGATGGCTGGCGGCGAGCAGGCCGCATTCCAGTCCGGCGTGGATCACCTGCAGGCTGGCGGGCTGGCCGAACTGTTCGGTGTATGTTCGCTGGCACAGCGCGAGCAGCTGCGATGACGGGTTTGGCGTCCAGCCGGGATACGCGCCGTCCTTCCATGCGCGCAGGCCGAAGCTGGTCGCGCGGGAGACCAGTTTGTCGGCCAGTGCATCGGCGCGGCCGTCATGCAGCGAGCGCACCTTGAACGTCGCCTCGAACGCGCCCTGTGCCAGTACGCATACCCCGAGGTTGCCGGAGGTGTCGGTCACGCCGGGAAAGTCCGTGCTGATGTGCTCGACACCGCTTGCGGTCGTATCGATGAAGGCGAGCAGGGGTTCCTGCACGGCGTGCGCAATGGCCGTGTCCGGGGGCGTGTCGTAATGCCTGCACACGAACGATACGTTCGCATCCTCCTCCGCATAGCGTAGCCGCCACGCCTCGTGCCGGTGCCGCACCCACTCGTCGATGTTCGACGCGATATCAGCGGGCAATGCGCAGATCGCATACGCTTCGCGCGGGATTGCGTTGCGCGCCGTGCCGCCCTTCATCTCGATCACGCGCACGTCGGTGTGCGCAGTCAGGTCGCGCAGCGCTTCCGCCAGCAGCTTGATCGCATTGCCGCGCACCAGATGAATGTCGATGCCGGAATGCCCGCCGCGCAGGCCGGACACATCGAAGCGCAGCATCAAATAGTCCGGCGGCACAGGCTCCTGCGCGCAGTCATGGCGCACCTGCACATCCACGCCGCCCGCGCAGCCCAGATAGAAATGCCCCCACTCTTCGGTGTCGAGGTTGATCAGCGCACGGCCCTGCAACGTGCCGGGCATCAGCCCGCGCGCGCCATCCATGCCGGATTCCTCGTTGACTGTGAGCAGCACTTCCAGCGGCGGGTGGACTAGATTCGGTTCTTCCAGCGCGGCCAGCGCGAGGGCGACGCCGATGCCGTTGTCCGCGCCCAGCGTCGTGTCCTCCGCCACCACCCAGCCCTCGCGCACCACCGCGTTGATCGGGTCGCGTTCGAAATCGTGCTGCGTGCCGGAATTGGCCTGGCTCACCATGTCGAGATGGCCCTGCAGGATCACGCCGGGTTTCGTTTCGCAGCCGGGGCTGGCCGGCTTGCTCAGGATCAGGTTGCCCGCCGCGTCAATGACATGTCCGATGCCGCGTGCATCCGCCCAGCCGGTCAGGTGTTCGATCAGCGCGGCCTCGTGACAGGATGGGTGCGGGATCGCGCACAGCGTTGCGAAGTGCGCCCAGACCGGGCGCGGTTGCAGGGTTTCAAAAATATTGCTGGCTGTCATGGGGAATGATCAGGGTCAGCGGAACAGACCGTCGAGCGGATTGCTGCCCGCAGGAGCCTTGCCGGAAACGCGCCTGGCGGTGAATTCCTCTTCGATGTTGTCGCGATAGAAACTCCAGGCCGACCCCGAACCGCTCAAGCGGCGCCAGGTATCCTCGCCAACGCCGCTGTACTGCAGCGTGCTGCCGTTATCGAGCTGGACCTGCAACAGACGGGCGCGCGCATCGTAGCCGATGGCGCGCAGCCTGCCCGAATTGATCTGCTTCATCTCCATCGCGGTATCCGTGAGTTATGGCGATGCGGGTCCATTTAATCTGCCTGGTGCTCCCGGTTACTCTGCCCGAGCGCCACGAGTTGTTCCAGGCACCAGGCCGCTGCGGCGAACCCCATCGGCGCGGTGACTGTAACCGACGAGCCGTAGCCCGCGCAACTCAGCTTGCCCGTGGTGCAGGTACCGCTCTTTCTGGATGGCTCCTCCAGATAAACGCAGGCCACGCCGAACTTGCCGTTCTTGCGCGGCAGGATGCCGAATTCTCTGCGCAGCCGCTTGCGGATACGCGACAGCAGGGCGTCCTGGATGGTCAGCCCGAGGTCGGCCTGCCGGAGATTGAGCGGATTGCTCTTGCCGCCTGCCGCGCCGCACACGATCAGCGGGATCTTGCAGGAGCGGGCGTGTGCGATCAGCGCCGTCTTGACTTTCGCCTCGTCGCACGCGTCGATGACGGCGTCGTATGCATCTGGCTGAATCAGCTCGTGCAGGTTTTTCTCGGTGAGGAAATCGTCGATGGCGTTCACCTTGCAGGCGGGATTGATGTCGCGGATGCGCGCCTCCAGTACCGTCACCTTCGCCGCGCCGAGGGTGCTGTCCAGCGCCTGGATTTGCCGGTTCATGTTGGATGCCGCGACATGATCGAAGTCGATCAGCGTGATCTGCCCGACCCCGCTGCGCGCGAGCGCTTCGACCGCCCACGAGCCGACGCCGCCCACGCCCACCACCGCCACGCGGCTGTGATGCAGCGCCATGCGCGCACCTGCACCGTAGAGGCGTTCCACCCCGCCGAAGCGGCGCTCGTGGTCGTTATCGAGATGGGAAAGCGGCATGTTTCAGTTAGGTCCCAGTTTGGGGAGTGCGACCCGCGCGT
>JBFKMJ010000154.1:0-4358 GCA_041629915.1 Gallionella sp. | reverse complement strand
GGGCCTTCCGGTGGTGGATGGCCAAGGCTGCGTGATCGGGATGCTTACTGAAACGGATTTTCTGCGGCGTTTGAAAGCGAAGACTTTCCTGGAGCTGATGTTGAATCTGCTGGATGACGCATTCGAGTTCACACATCGTTGCCATGAAACATCCGTGCGCGAGGCAATGACTGCCCCTGTGGTGACCCTGGCCAGGGATGCGGAATTCGGAGCGGTGGTGGAGGCTTTCCGCCAGCATGGCGGTCGCAGCATGCCCGTGGTGGGCGGTGATGGGCAGCTACTCGGTTTGCTCCTGCGCAAAGACTTTGTTGCTGCATACGGCCTGGATAAGTTGCTGTGAGGTGGCGGGAATATCTGCGCAAGATGCGCGGCACGACCCGTGGCAGCCCGCCGCGGGTAAGCAATTCCGAGATTCTATGGTCATGGGTTGGCGCATTCCTGGGTATTTCGGCGGTAGCCTGGGTGGACCGTATTTTTTTCACAGGGCACGATTTGTCGCTGGTGATCGGCTCTTTTGGCGCATCGGCCGTGCTCGTCTACGGAGCCGTGCGCAGCCCGCTGGCGCAGCCGCGCAATCTGGTGGGAGGGCATGTCATTTCCGCATTCGTGGGCGTCGTTTGCTGGAAGCTGTTTCATCATCATCCGTGGCTTGCGGGAGCGTTGGCAGTTGCCACTTCCATCGCACTCATGCATGCGACCCGTACCTTGCATCCTCCCGGCGGCGCCACGGCCCTGATTGCAGTGATCGGTTCTCCGGAGATTCACAAGCTGGGATTCTTCTACGTGCTCATGCCAGCCACCATTGGGCCTCTGATTCTGCTGGTTGTGGCTATTCTGGTGAATAACCTGCCGGCATCAAGACGCTACCCGGAAATCTGGTTCTGATTTTTAATCGCCAACCTATGCCGGTTGGTATAGCGGCCAAGCGTATTGGCGGAGTAGCACCGGCAGTACATTTACAGAAACACTGCCGGTGAAAACGTCAACGTGTTTTACCAGTGCTTTCACCTGGTGCGTATTGAGTTTTTGTTTACCGTTCAGTATCGCGGATAGGATAGTTTGCCAGCCAGGTTGGTTTTCTTGGGGTGATGCTCTTTCATCAGGCAGGCAAGCACCGAAACGGGTTCTGCATCTGGAAGAGTTTGATGTTTCGTTTCATGAGATTCGGCCTCTTTCGTTACGAGATCGAGCAGCTGCATCGGGTGATTCGATTCGTTTGCATCAATGCTGTCGAGCAATTAATCCATGACCTGCACGCGACTTATATACGATCCTTGGGTGTGGAAGCTCAAGCGACCTCGATAGCTCATTGATTCTGCCTAATCTGCTGGATTTGCTGTGCAAGGTTGGGAATGGATCGTTGTATCGTGTCCCAGACAATGTCCAGATTGATGTCGAAGTAGCCGTGTGCCATACGGTTGCGCATTCCGCGCATGCTTTTCCATTGCACTTCCGGATAGCGGGTGACGAATTCGGGATATTCATCAGCCAGTTTGGTGGCGGCTTCGCCGATGACTACGATATTTAGAATGACCGCCTGCTGGGTTCGCTTGTCGGCCAGAAAATCTTTCTTGGAAAAACCTTCCACATAGCTGCGGATAAGCCTGGTGGCTTCAAGCATATGGTCGAGGTAGTCGTTATGACGCAACGGCTGACCGGTGCTCATACCAACGCAGCTTCTTTGAGTATCCGGTCGCGAAACTTGGCGGGCAGATCGCCGGGCGTGAGCACATCGACCGACACGCCGAGCAATTGTTCCAGCTCGAACTGAACAGCCCCCAGATCAAACAGTGTTGCGCCGGGAAGCGGATCAACCAGAAGGTCGAGGTCGCTGTTGCTGTTGTCCTCTCCGTGCAACACAGAGCCGAATACGCGGGGGTTGCGCATTCTGCTTTGCTCAATCACGCGGCGAATATCGGCGCGGTGTACGTGGAGTGCTTCGGAAGGTTTCATGATCAATATCGAATCAGTAACCGGAATTATGTGTGCTTATGCTACACCAGCTTCTTCAACTGATACAGCTTCTCCAGCGCCGCTTTCGGGCTGAGTTCATCCGGCTGCACATCGCGCAATGCGTTCAGCAGCGGATGTTCTTCCGCTTCCGGCATTTCCGGCACAGCGGCAAACAGGTCACCCTGCAGATTCTGCGCGGCGCTGTTCTGTTCCAGTGCGCGCAGTTGTTTCTTTGCATTGCGGATCACTTCATTCGGCACGCCTGCCAGCGCGGCGACCTGCAGGCCGTAGCTCTGGCTGGCGGCACCTTCGTTGACGGAATGCAGGAACACGATGCGATGCTGGTGCTCGATGGCGGCGAGGTGGACGTTGGCGAGTTGGCGGAATTCCTCGTGCAGGCGTGTCAGCTCGAAATAATGCGTGGCGAACAGGGTGTGGCTGCGGTTCTTTTCCAGCAGGTGGCGCGCGATCGCGTAGGCCAGTGCCAGACCGTCGAAGGTGGAGGTGCCGCGTCCGATCTCGTCCACCAGCACCAGGCTCTTTTCGGTGGCGTTGTGCAGGATGTTGGCGGCCTCGGTCATCTCGACCATGAAGGTGGAACGACCGCTGGCGAGGTCGTCGGATGCGCCGATGCGCGTGAATATCTGGTCGATTTCGCCGAGCACGGCATCCTCTGCCGGAACGAAACAGCCGCAGTGGGCGAGCAGCGCGATTAGCGCGACCTGGCGCATGTAGGTGGATTTGCCGCCCATGTTCGGGCCGGTGATGAGCAGCATCTGGCGCGCTTCATTCATCGTGGTGTCGTTTGGCGTGAACTGTTCGACTTGTGCTTCCACCACCGGATGGCGGCCTTTGATGATGCTGATCTGCGGTTCGCCGGAAAATCGCGGCATGCTGAAATTCAGTGCCGATGCCCGTTCGGCGAAGGTGGCGAGCACGTCCAGTTCGGCGATGGCGGCAGCACAGCGTTGCAGTTGCGGGATGAACGGCGCGAGCGCATCGAGCAACTGGTCGTAGAGGCACTTCTCGCGCGCGAGCGCTCGCTCGTTGGCGGACAGCGCCTTGTCCTCGAAAGTCTTGAGTTCCGGCGTGGTGTAGCGCTCGGCGTTCTTCAGCGTCTGGCGGCGGCGGTAGTCGTCCGGCACGGCGGCAGCTTGCGCGCGTGTCACCTCGATGTAGAAACCATGCACGCGGTTGTATTCGACCTTGAGTGTGGCGATGCCGGTGCGTGCCCGCTCGCGCGCTTCCAGCGCCAGCAGGAATTCGCCGCAGTTGGTCTGGATGCCGCGCAGTTCGTCCAGTTCGGCATCAAAGCTGTCGGCGATCACGCCGCCCTCGCGCAGGACCGAGGAAGGCTCGGCCTTCAAGGTTTTTTGCAGCAGTCCGGCCAGCGCGGTATCGGTTTGCAGTGCATCGGTCAGGCTGTTGATGAGCGGCGCATCGCATTTCGCCAACGTGGCATGCAGTTGCGGCAAAACCAGCAGCGTGTCGCGCAGTCCGGACAGGTCGCGCGGCCTGGCGCTGCGCAGGGCGATGCGCGCAGTGATGCGCTCCACGTCGACGCAGGGTTTGAGTTGCTTGTTGACAAGGGGATGCCATTCGTTCAGTTGTTCGACCGCATTCAGCCTCGCGCGCAACACATTTCGATCACGCAGCGGGTGATGCAGCCAATGCGCCAGCAGACGACTGCCCATGTTGGTGGCGCAGGCGTCGAGCAGGGAGAGCAGGGTGGGCGCGGGTTCACCGCGCAGAGTCCGGGTGATTTCCAGATTGCGGCGCGTGGCGGCGTCCATGCGTACGTACTGGTCGGCGCTATACACCTGCAGGGCGTGCACATGCGCGATGTTCTGCCCCTGGGTGAGCCTGGCATAGCCGAGCAGCGCGCCGGCGGCTTCGATGCCGAGCGTGAAATCGTCACAGCCGAAACCGGCCAGATCGAGCGTGGCAAACTGCTGGCACAGCGCGCGCCGCGCGGTTTCCAGATCGAAGTGCCAGGCGGGCAGCGATTTGTTTGCGGCGGTTTTGTATTGCGGTGCGCGGGCGTTTTCGGCGATGAGGATCTCGGAAGGCTGCAGGCGTTCCAGCTCGGCAGGCAGTTGTTTTGCATCGCATTCGGCGACGAAAAATTTACCCGAGGCGAGGTTGAGCCACGCCAGTCCCACTTCATTGTCGCGTTCGTGCAGCGCCAGCAGCAGGCTGTCGCGTTTTTCTTCCAGCAGCGCGGAATCAGTGAGCGTGCCCGGCGTGACGATGCGCACCACCTTGCGTTCCACCGGCCCTTTGCTGGTGGCGGGATCGCCGACCTGTTCGCAGATGGCCACCGATTCCCCCAGCCTGATGAGGCGCGCCAGGTATTGCTCGGCGGCGTGATACGGCACACCGGCCATCCTGATCGGCTGGCCGTT
>JBFKMJ010000153.1:0-4375 GCA_041629915.1 Gallionella sp. | reverse complement strand
GCATAAAATATCACTGCCAGCCACGCCGTATGCATGGCTGCTTCGTCCGCATTATGCCCCATTTCCCTGCGACCAGAATGCATCCGATATGTTCAGTTTTCTGAAAAAAAGTTCACCCGCGCCGGCGGAGGTGGCAACCGGCAACGGCTGGGTTGCGCGCCTGAAATCCGGTCTGGCGCGCACTGGCGGCCAGCTGACCGGCCTGTTCACCGGCGGCGGAAAAATTGACGCCGACCTCTATGAAGAGCTGGAAACCATCCTGATTACCGCCGATGTCGGCATGGACGCGACCAGTGCGCTGCTCGCCGATGTGCGCCGCTATGTCAGGGAACATCATCTGAGCGAAGCGGCACAGCTCCGGGAGGCGCTCGCACATTGCCTGCATAAACTGCTCAAGCAACTGGAAGCGCCTTTGCAGGCCGACACGCACAAGCCGTTCGTCATCATGATGTGCGGTGTGAACGGCGCGGGCAAAACCACCTCCATCGGCAAACTCGCCAAGCATCTGCAAACGCAGGGTTTGTCGGTGCTGCTCGCGGCGGGCGATACCTTCCGCGCCGCTGCGCGCGAACAGTTGATAACCTGGGGCGAGCGCAACAACGTGACGGTGATCGCGCAACAGAGCGGCGATGCCGCCGCGGTCATCTTCGACGCCGTGCAATCCGCGCAGGCGCGCAAGATCGACGTGGTGCTGGCCGATACCGCCGGCCGCCTTGCCACGCAGGCGCACCTGATGGAGGAAATCAAGAAGGTGAAGCGCGTCATCGCCAAGGCGCTGCCCGGTGCGCCGCATGAGGTGTTGCTGGTGCTGGATGCCAACACCGGACAGAACGCGCTCTCTCAGGTCAAGGCTTTCGACGAGGCGCTCGGCGTGACCGGACTGATCCTGACCAAGCTGGACGGCACCGCCAAGGGCGGCGTGATCGCCGCAATCGCCCGGGCGCATCCGATCCCGGTGCGCTTCATCGGGGTGGGTGAGGGGATGGACGACCTGCGCCCGTTCGTCGCGGAGGATTTTATCGCGGCGCTGCTGGGGCTGGACGAGCAGTAGCGGGCAGTTGAAGCCTGCAAGGCAGTTTGTTTAGCCCTACTCAAACCACCAGCCGCCCGACCAGCCCGGACATGTTCGAGTAAGTGACGAATGCCTCGTGTGTAGCGCGCGTGATGGCGACATAGGCCAAGCGCACGTCGTCTTCTATGTCCTCCGGCTTCTTTAGCTCACCCAGCCCGCCTATCGCTACGCAGGGAAACTCCAGCCCTTTGGCGTTGTGCATGGATAGGAATCGCACCGCGTCCCGCTTCGTTTGTATGCGGTTGCCATGGCCCTTGGCAACGTCCACCGGCACTCCGGATTTCGCCAGTATTTTCTCGAAGCGCTCACCGATGAAATGCCGGGGATACAGCACGGCCATTTGCCCCCACTGGTAACCGGCAACTTTGCGTCCGTGTAGCCATTCCGCAATCGCATGAGCTTCGCCGTCATGGCTCACGCATGACCGCACCACCGGCTCCACACCCTCGCGCCCCCCGTCCTCCGGCATCAGGATCGCACTCTCGTCACCGGCGCACACACCCGGCACGCCGATCACGTCGGCGGCGAACTTACGCGCGAAGCGCAATATCTGCGCGGTGTTGCGGTAATTCACCTTGAGCACCGTGGTGCGCCCGGCGGCCTCGATGCCGAGCTGCTTCCAGACCGGGCGCTTCCGCCCTTTGTAAATCGCCTGCGCATCGTCATAAACGATCATCAGCGCCCGGGTATCCGGGTTGACCATCTTTGCCGCCAGCGCCAGCCATTGCGGCTCGAAATCGTGCGCCTCGTCGATCAGCACCGCATCGTATTGTCCGCCCGGAATCAGTCCGCGCTCGGCGGCATCGAGCACGGCCTGCACGCTGGCGGCGAGCCGCTCCGAATAGTCGGGAATATCCTTCTCGCTTGGATGCGGAATATCGTAAGTGCGCAGCATTTTCCAACACCAGGAATGGAAGGTCGAGGTGACCACCTTGTCCTCCACCCCTCTGTCCTGCATCGCATTCTCCAGTCGACCAGAGATGCCGTTCGCGTAACTTAACAGCAGCACCGGGCGGCTCGCCGCGCGTGCGATCTGCTCGGCGCGGAACGCCAGGATCAGCGTCTTGCCCGACCCGGCCACGCCGCGCACGATACGGTGTCCTTCGCCCATGCTGCGCGCCAGCAACTCCTGATGCATGTCCATCACTTCCAGCATGCGGTCATCGGCGGGCGAGGCCTTCGCATTCGGCTCGTCGAACGGCAAAGCAATCTGGGTGACCCGAATCTCCGGGAACAGCAGCGCACGCACCCGGTCGATCTGCGGCAGCGACAAGGCAGGCCCAATGCGCGGCGACACCATGCGCCAGACTCGCTCGCGGAAGGCGTCCGGGTCGACGCTCTCCGTCATCTCGTCGCGGAAGATGCAGCGCTCCGGCGGGAACACCTCGCGCAAATCAGTCTGCTCGAACTGCTTGCGCGTGATGTTGCTGAAAACCACGCCATGCCCGAAGGAAAATACCGGCTTACCCTTGAAGCTCCCACCTTCGTTGACCAGCAGCGGGTCGCGCTTCAACGTATTGACCACGCTGAACATGTAGTTGCGCACCTGCTCGAACGGGCTTTCCACCGACACCGTCCCCTGCGGCGTCAGCAACTCAACGTGCGTGCGAGTCGCGTTTGCGATCGTGTCCAGCCGCCAGTCCTTCACCTCCAGCACCACAATGCCCTGCTGCGGATGCAAGGTCACGAAATCCGGATGCCTGCCGAAAGGCCCGACCGGAATGTTGTGCCACACCCAGGCGTTGTCTTCGAGGCAATCCTTCAGCCGTTCGGCTAGGCGCAACTCGCCGCGTGCGTCGAAGCGGGCGGCGCCGAGGGTTGGGATCAGGGTGGCCATGGGAGGGGGTTATCGAAGGCGGGTTTGGTAAACCTGCAGCATCGCTATTGCGCCAGCGCTTGCCAGCCGACAATGCGACACCCGTCGCGTTCATACTGCCCTTCACCACCATAAACAATGCCCGGCGGTAGTGCTGCATCGCCGAACAAAGCCGACAATTTGCGCAATGCTGTCGTCCAATCGCTGCTGAAAGTGGAGCCGGATTTGATTTCCACGGGCATGAACTGGCTGCCCTGCGGGATCAACAGATCAACCTCATGTCCCGCGCTGTCGCGCCAGAAATACAACTCGACAACCTCGCCGGCGTTGAACTGGCGCTTTACCCACTCCGACACCACCAGCGTTTCAAACAACGCACCGCGCGAGGCATGGGTGGTCAGCGTATTTGCATCGCGTATGCCCAACAAATACGCCATCAAACCGGTATCGAGAAAATACAGCTTGGGCATCTTCACCAGCCGCTTGCCGAAATTCTGATGATGGGGGCGCAACAGATAAACGATATAACTCGCCTCCAGCACCGTCATCCATTCCCGCGCCGTCACATGAGAGATGCCGCAATCCGCCGCCAGCGCGGAAAGATTGAGCAACTGCCCGGAACGTGCGGCGCACATCTTGAGGAAGCGCTGGAACAGCGACAGATCGCGCACCGCCAACAATTGCCGCACATCCCTTTCCAGATAGGTCGAAACGTAATTGGGAAACCAGTCGCCGGACGCAACCGGGCGGTCGTAGAGCGGCGGATAACACCCTTGCAACATCGTCTCATTCAGCGTTGCGGGCAGTAAGCTGCCTTTCCTCAACTCGGCCAACGCAAACGGCAGCAACTGCAACAACCCCACCCGCCCCGCCAACGACTGGCTGATGTTGGACATCAATCCAAACTGCTGCGACCCCGTGAGAATGAACTCGCCCATCCGCCGGCGTGTATCCACCACGCCTTGCAGATAAGAAAACAAATTCGGGCAACGCTGCACCTCGTCCAGAATTGCCCCCTGCGGAAACCGCGCCAGAAAACCGCGCGGATCGGAGTTGGCAAACGAACGCTCCTCCGGGTCTTCCAGTGACACATAAGGTTTATCGGCAAACAGCGTGCGCGCCAACGTCGTCTTGCCGGACTGGCGCGGCCCCGTAATCGCCAGCACGGGGAAACCCTGCGCCAGACGCAATGCGGTGGAGAAAGAGGATCGGTTCAGCATATTTACAATTTGAAAGTTGAAACTTCAAATTGCATAGTAAGGGAAAGCGTGGGGGAGGGGAAGGGGGCGTACCGTTAAAACTATTGTGACGCTGACCCCAATGGCATTCCAATGGCATTCAGGTCAGGGCCTTCGACGAGGCGCTTGGTGTGACCGGGCTGATCCTGACCAAGCTGGACGGCACCACTAAGGGCGGCGTGATCGCAGCGATCGCCCGGGCGCATCCGATCCCGGTGCGCTTCATCGGCGTGGGTGAGGGGATGGACG
>JBFKMJ010000152.1:0-4386 GCA_041629915.1 Gallionella sp. | reverse complement strand
GCCCCACGTAGCCCTTCTGTCCGCAAAAATGATAAGCCGGCATCATTAAATACATGTAACGCTGGACGATAGTTTATCTTCGCATATATTCGACAACTATCTGAAGATGCTGGATAGCGAAAAGGTATTTTTCCTGCAGGCTGACATTGTACATTTCGCCGATGCGCGCACCAGGCTTGATGATGCGATTCTGGACGGGGACCTGGGCATCCCTTTCGCCCTGTTTAATCTCTATCAGCAGCGAATGGCTGAACGCTTCAGTTATGCCCGCTCCCTGCTAGACCATGGTTTTGATTTCACGAAAAAGGAAAGCCATCAGCTTTCCCGCAAAAATGCACCATGGCCAAAATCTGAAGACGAATTGAATGACTTGTGGCGCAAGCGCGTCAAGAACGACTGGCTGAATCTCAAACTGGCCGGCAAGGATGATCAAAGCATCATCGAAACACTGGGAAAACGCTATGACAATTCCCTGAACAGCCTGTCCAGGCTCAAAAGCGAAGACGCATTTCAAATTTTCATGAACGCCTATGCGACGGCCATAGACCCGCATACCAATTATTTCGGGGTACGTGCTTCCGAAGAGTTCGACATTTCGATGAGACTGTCTCTGGTTGGCATCGGCGCCGTGCTTAATGCCAGGGATGAATACATTACGATCCGGGAACTGGTGGCAGGCGGCCCGGCGGCCCTGTCAGGCAAGTTCAAAGCCGGCGACCGCATCGTGGGTGTCGGCCAGGGCGAGGATGGCCCCATGACCGACATTGTGGGCTGGCGCATTGACGACGCGGTGGCCCTGATCCGCGGCGCAGAAGATACTGTGGTGCGTCTTGATGTGCTGCCCGCAGAAGCGGGAACTGACGAAAAACACAACCTCATTTCACTGGTCCGCAAAAAAATCAACCTGGATAAACAGGCCGCCAGAAAATCGATTATCGAGATCGAAGACGGGGCGGTAACGCGCCAGATCGGGGTGATCTCCCTGCCCGGCTTTTATCAGGATTTTGCAGCCCGCCTGAAAGGTGACAAGGATTTCAAAAGTGCGGCCCGGGATGTGTCGATCCTGCTTGACGAACTGAAAAAAGACAGGGTGGATGGCGTGCTGGTGGACCTGCGCAACAATAGCGGCGGTTCATTGAATGAAGCCATCGAATTGACCGGCCTGTTTATAGACAAAGGCCCCGTGGTGCAGCAACGCGATTCCCGGGGCAATGTATTCGTTAAAAGCGATACGAATGCCGGGCTTGCGTGGGACGGTCCGCTGGGCGTACTCATCAACCGAAGCTCGGCATCCGCCTCGGAAATTTTTGCGGCGGCGATACAGGATTACGGGCGGGGGATAGTCATCGGTGAACCCAGCTTTGGAAAAGGCACAGTGCAGACCATGACAGATCTTGATCAAATCGCGCGTAATGGCAAGCCGCAATTCGGCGGACTCAAAATGACCATCGCCCAATTCTTCCGTATCAATGGCGACACCACCCAGTTGCGCGGCGTGACTCCGGATATCAACCTTCCGGCGATAACCGACCTGGGGGAATTTGGTGAATTCAACTTCGACAATGCCCTGCCCTGGACACGAATAAGGGCAGCGGACTATACGCGGGCAGGTAATTTGACAGGTATCGTGCCCGCGTTGAAAGCAAGCCACGACAGGCGCATAAGCCGCGACCAGGACTTCAAGTATTTCCGGGAAGATATTGCCGAGCTCAAAAAACAGCGCCGGGAAAACATGATCTCGCTCAATGAAGCCGACCGCCGCAAAGAGCGTGAAAAGAAGGAAGCACGCAAAGAGGCCCGCGAGAAAAGCAGGGGAAACAATGAACCGTTCAAGGCATCCGCCGGGGCCGGAAGCCATGCACTTCAGGACGACGGCATGTTATCCAGCGAACGTAACCTCAGTGCCGACCTGGCCGGGAATACGAATAAAAACGCCAGGGATATATTTCTGAACGAAGCCGCTCATGTACTCAGCGATGGGGTTGAGCTACTGTCAATCAATTCCAGGCTCGCGGACAACCGCCTGCCATAGCCGGTCGTTCGCTTGTGCAATTGCGATGCCGACCGCGTTAGCTTTTACTCTTTATCAAAGCTGTCCACAATGATAGCCCCCATAGAAGCAGGCATGGCAATTATTATCAGGCGCTGGAAGGCGACGAGTGTGTCCGTAAATAACGGGAATTTATTTAATGAAAACAGCACTAGCGCAACAACTATTGCTGTAATGGCATAAGCAATTGCAATACGCCACAGAAAAACAGGGATTCTGTATTTGATATTGCCCTGGAATACGCTTTCATATGCGAAAAAGCCCAAGAATGAAACGGATAGAACAAACACCATTAACAGATTAGTTAAAGGAAGTGTCTCGCCCAGCTTCCAGGCCTCTTCAGAAAACGAAATTGGAACGGCTAAAGCAAAAGCACCAATAGCAACTTGACTTGCATCCTCCCAGTTAAAGCTTAATTTCATTTTTTGCCTAACGTAGAAATTATGTGGGGGCGGAGCCCAATTAACCTCGGTGTTGCTGACCCTGCCAACATCCTTGATGCAACGCATTTTCCGCCAAACAACCGCCGTTTGGCAATCAAACTATTCCCCGTACAATACGCGCCTCACCATGAACATCATCACCTTCCCCGACAGTCCCTACCGCCTGCACCAGCCGTTCGAACCGGCGGGCGATCAGCCTGCGGCCATCGCGCAGCTGATTGAGGGCATCGATGACGGATTGGCGTTCCAGACGCTGCTCGGCGTGACCGGTTCCGGCAAGACGTTCACGATGGCCAACGTGATCGCGCGCACCGGGCGACCGGCGATCGTGATGGCGCCGAACAAGACGCTGGCGGCGCAGTTGTATTCCGAGTTGCGCGATTTCTTTCCCGAGAACGCGGTGGAATATTTCGTCTCCTATTACGACTATTACCAGCCCGAGGCATATGTGCCGTCGCGCGATGTGTATATCGAGAAGGATTCCAGCATCAACGAGCAGATCGAGCAGATGCGCCTGTCCGCGACCAAGGCACTGCTGGAGCGCGAGGACGCCATCATCGTCGCGACGGTCTCGGCGATCTACGGCATCGGCGACCCGGTGGATTACCACGGCATGATTCTGCACCTGCGCCACAACGAGAGAATGGCGCAGCGCGACGTGATCAAGCGCCTGGTCGAGATGCAATACGAGCGCAACGAACTCGATTTTTCGCGCGGCAAATTTCGCGTGCGCGGCGATGTGATCGACATCTTTCCGGCGGAAAGCAGCGAGCATGCGCTGCGTCTGACGCTGTTCGATGACGAGGTGGAGACGCTGTCGCTGTTCGATCCGCTCACCGGGCATATCCTGCAGAAGGTGCCGCGCTACACCGTGTATCCGTCCAGCCATTACGTCACGCCGCGCGCCACGGTGCTGGCCGCGCTGGAAACCATCAAGGTGGAACTGGCCGAACGCATCGCGTTCTATCAGCGCGAAAACAAGCTGGTCGAGGCGCAACGCGTCGAGCAGCGCACGCGCCACGATCTGGAAATGCTCAACGAGATCGGCTTCTGCAAGGGCATCGAAAATTATTCGCGCCATTTGTCGGGGCGCAAGCCGGGCGACCCGCCGCCGACGCTGCTGGATTATCTGCCGCCGAACGCGCTGATGTTCATCGACGAGAGCCATGTCACCATCCCGCAGATCGGCGGCATGTACAAGGGCGACCGCGCGCGCAAGGAGAATCTGGTCAACTACGGTTTCCGGCTGCCGTCCGCGATGGACAACCGCCCGCTGCGCTTCGACGAATTTGAAAAGGTGATGCGCCAGAGCATCTTCATTTCCGCCACACCATCGGTGTACGAGGCCGAACATGCCGGACAGGTGGTGGAACAGGTGGTGCGTCCGACCGGCCTGATCGATCCGCAAATCGAGGTGCGCCCCGCCACGCACCAGGTGGACGATCTGATGTCCGAGGTCAACCTGCGCGTGGCGAAGGGCGAGCGCGTGCTGGTTACCACACTGACCAAGCGCATGGCGGAACAGCTGACCGAATATTATTCCGAGCACGGCATCAAGGTGCGCTACCTGCACTCGGACATCGAGACCGTGGAGCGCGTCGAGATCATCCGCGACCTGCGCCTCGGCATGTTCGACGTTCTGGTCGGCATCAACCTGCTGCGCGAAGGACTGGATATTCCCGAGGTGTCGCTGGTCGCGATCCTCGATGCCGACAAGGAAGGCTTCCTGCGCTCCGAGCGCTCGCTGATTCAGACCATCGGGCGCGCCGCGCGCCACCTCAACGGCGCCGCGATCCTCTACGCGGACCAGGTTACGCAGTCGATCAAGAGCGCGATCGGGGAAACCGAGCGCCGGCGCGCCAAGCAGCTTGCCTATAACGAGCGCCACCGCAT